>CAZDKN010000021.1:0-10669 GCA_964506065.1 uncultured Saccharimonas sp. (SeqCode)
CAACTCATGAAAGATGGTCGTATCCACCCAGGACGCATCGAAGAAGTTGTCGCCAAAGCCGAAAAGGAAATAGACAAAGAAATCAATCGCGCAGGTGAGGATGCAGCGCGTGAGGTTGGTGTTGTGGGTATTCCAAAGGAAATGTTGCGTCTACTAGGCGAGCTAAAGTTCCGTACAAGCTATGGTCAAAATGTGTTGATGCATAGTACTGAAATGGCACACTTATCCGGGCTGATCGCTGAGGAAATTGGTGCTGATGTACGTGTGACAAAAATCGCTACATTATTGCATGATGTAGGCAAGGCCGTTACGCACAAAATTGAAGGTAAACATCACCACATAGGCGCGGAGTTAGCACGTAAGTATGGCATGACCGAAGACATTGCGCATGCGATCGAGGCTCACCATGACGACGTCGAGGCAACAACACCTGAAGCGTTAGTTGTGCGTATTTGTGACGCTCTTTCAGCTGCTCGTCCAGGTGCGCGCAATATTAGTGCGGAAAACTTTGTTGAACGTATGCGTGACCTTGAAAATATTGCCCTAAGTTTCAAAGGGATTGATAAAGCCTATGCAATTAGTGCTGGGCGCGAAGTACGTATTATAGTCAGCCCGCAGGCGATCGATGATCTAAGCGCCATTAAGCTTGCACGTGATATCGCGGTCAAGATCGAAAGCACAATGCAGTATCCTGGCACGATTAAGGTCAATGTCATTCGCGAGACGCGAGCGATCGAGTTCGCGAAGTAAAACTATTCGTTATTGTCGTCTAAATTAACCTTGATAGTGACTTTTGATGGACCAGCGTTCGGATCCATAGTGATAACCGCATCAGATATAGCGGTTGCACCTTTCATTAGTACCTCGTTACGTATGGCGTCGAAGCGTGGTTTGCTCTCAACGTTTAAGCGAACGTATTCATTGTTTGTTGATTTGAAGTGCAACTCTGTAAAAGTTGATCCGGGGTAGGGTTCGCCAAAGTAGGTAAAGCCTGCCGCCTCAATTGCTGTTCGTACTTCGGCGACCGTTACATCAACGTTGGCACCTCGTGTGTATGTTTTAGCCGAAGAATAAGTTCGTCCACTGTCCCATTCGTACACTCTTTTGTCACCAAAAACATTTGAATCAACGAGGTGATACTTCGTCTCGTCTAGTGCAAGACGATCATAGATATCGTTAATACGGACAAGACGTTCTTGTGTCGGCGCAGCCATTAGTTTTGCTTGCCAAGTATTTATATAGTACCCTGCCAAGCCACTTACGAGCATTAGCAGTGCGATGCCGATGGCTATAAATGGATAGCCTTTTTTATGGAGTAGTTTTGTTGCTTTTTTTGTTTGAGTTTTTACCATGAGCAATATTATGCGCTTTGGTTTGAGCTAACGCAAATAGCAGCCTTGTTAATTAGGGTACAGTTTGGGGTTTTTGAATGGAATGAGTGCGAAAATAACCCCCACTTCGTAGTGTGCGGTACGGTCGATGAGTCCGCCCGTCAGTTCCGCGACAGAACCTCCAGCTTGTTTGGAGTTTGTCTGGCCAAAAACGATGTCGGTAGCTGTACCTAGTTCTTTGCCGTCGTGGATATGCGCGACAATCTCGGGCGGCAAGATAAACGCACCTGTCTTGCCTGTACCTATTTGCCCATCTTTTGATTTGATGACAATCCAAGCAGATACTTCCATGTCATCACCATGCATTTCGATACCGCCCTCAATACCAACCCAATAATCCGCATTTGGTACAGCTGCAGTCAAAGTGTTGAGGCGGTTGGTGGCGCCCTGTAAAGTTTCTTCGCGCCCAATTGGCTGGTCACTGACACCCGACTCAATAGTTACTCCTTCCACCGTGAAGTGTAGGGTAGGAAACATTTGCTCAAACCCACGACGGGTTGCGTTGATTTTAACAGGGTTCTTCGAGGCGACGATAATTTTCGGCATTGTTTCAATGATACTACAGACACAAGATGATATAAAAGGACTCAGTCGCATTCCGCGACCACGCGAGTTCGCGATTGACGATCAATCGTCATCGGAACGTCGCCCTCAACCCGCCACTGGCGGGTTTCGCCTTCTCCCTCTCTCGGAGAGGTCGAGTGTTTGAGACGTTCCAATCCATATAAAAACGACCATCCAAGGACGGTCATTTTTATATGGTCGGGGTGAAAGGACTCAAACCTTCGACCTCTCGGTCCCAAACCGAGCGCGCTATCAACTGCGCCACACCCCGATATGGTGCTCAGCCGATTATATAGTATGAAGCGGACTATTGCCAGTGGTGAGTGATAGTGTTGGTTTGTCTAGATTGTCGCGACTCTGGTATGATGAGTGTAATACTAGCAATGAAAAAAACTATCATGACGTTAATGAATAAAGTGCGAACGCGGCCAAGTCTTGACTGGGTTGTACTCGGTATTGGTTTAGCAATTTTTGTATTGTTGGCATGTGCGACGATTACTCAATCGACAATATGGTTTGACGAGGCGTTCAGCGCCTATTTGGTCCAGTTTAACTTCCTGGAAGTCGCACGCTATACTGCTACAGATGTACATCCTCCGCTGTATTATTGGATATTAAAGATTTGGACTGATTTTTTTGGTACAACAGAGCTTGCTTTTCGATCGCTTAGTGTACTATTCGGCGCAAGCGCGATTACTTTTGGATTCTTATTAGTACGACGGTTGTTTGGTCGAAAGGCTGCCTGGGTGAGCTTACTCCTACTAGTTATTTCGCCGATGTTGATTCGTTATGGACAAGAAGCACGTATGTACACATTGGCGGCAACCATTACATTGGCTGCAACGTATGTTCTGGTGATTGCTACCGAATCTAAGCGACGTCTTCCGTGGGTTGTATACGGTATTTTAGTAGCCGCTGGTATGTGGACACACTACTTTACCGCCATAGTATGGTTGGCGCATTGGGCGTGGCGAGCGATTGCCACCAGGCAGTTGGGCAAGAAAGGCAAAGAGTTCCAGCGAGCCTTCTTTACAAAAAACTGGGTCATTGCACATATTGTCGCAGTTGGATTATTTCTTCCGTGGATACCGCCGATGTTTGCACAACTGACTGTCATTCAATCGTCGGGTTTTTGGATTGGTCCGGTTGGTGCTGATACGCTTACAAGTTATATGACAAATGTACTGTTCTATTTGGACCATGGTCAAGCCGTGGGATGGTATGGAGCGGCTCTTGCAGTTATTGTTACGATGCTGGCTGTTTTGGGTGTGCGGCTATATCGCAAACTTGGTAAAAAACAGCGACAAAGTTATTTGCTCATTTTGGTTCTTGCGATTGTTCCAGTGCTTATTCTGGCAATTGTTTTACTGCCTCCTCTGCGCTCATCATTTGTCGAACGTTATTTGCTACCTGCGACAATTGGGTTCTCGCTGCTAGCGGGAGTAACGTTAACGCTGGGGATGGCCAAGCTCAAGAGCATATGGCGCGTGATTGCGATTGGCATAATTGCCGTGAGCATGTTGGTCGGAGTATCAAATGTCTATGAATATGGTAACTACAATAAAAACAGTGGTACAAAAGTAGCAACTGGAGAAGTCGTGAAGGAAATCCAGCGTCGCGCTAAGCCAGGCGAACCAATAATTACAAATACACCATGGGTATTTTACGAAGCGATATTTTATAACACCAGCGAACATCCTATCTATTTCATTGATGCCGACACGGAGTATATCTACGGATCACTCGATATGTTGAAATACAACGACCAGCACAAAATCAAAGACATTGCTGCCTTTAGCGCTAAGCATCCCACTGTTTGGTACATGGGGTATACTCAGGAGTCATCATTAAAGGCTCCGGTCAGTACATGGGAAGAAGTTCAAAAGTTTTCGATTGTAACAGCGATTGACAACAAAGATCCTTATAAAGCAACACAGTTTAAAACGGACTAAACACTAACGAGGGATAACTTTTTCGACGAAGGGTATGCGCAACAATGCCCACACTCCTAAAATGGCGAACATGCCGAGTAGGGTGTTGATTAAGAGGTTATCGCCCGCAACAGTAAAGTAGCTGACCACAACAATCACGAGTCCATGTAGGATATATGCAGTAAGCGAACGTGTTCCGATAGGTAGTAGTAACCAGCCAAGCCACTTGCCGATCCACCGCTTGGCTAAGTTAAATAACAGCAAGAAACCGACAAACCAAACGAACGCCAGAACAAGCCTCCAAATACTAATCGTATCTTTGGCAAATAGACCATTTAGATAACCAGCCAAGTCATTAATAAGGTTTGGGTAGAATGTCGCGATTATTGATAGGGTTAGCGTAACTCCTGTTACGGTAAGCGTCAATGCAGTTAACCGCAGACGCACATGTGTTGCTAGCTTTTGCCATTTGGTTTGGATGTGCTCTAGATAATACCCAGCGACGCTTGGTATAAAGAATAGAGCTTGCCACTGTAAAGCCTCTATATGTGTTTGCCAACCTATAACCAAAAGCCCAAGACTCAAGGTAACGACTAGCCATGCTTTGTTGTGGCGGAGTAGCCATACGGCTAGTGGCGACGCAGCCAGGAAGAGGGCGTATAGCGTCAAAAAGTGCACCCACACAAAAGGAGTCTGGAAGGTAGCAACTTGGACGAATACACTCCACCAGTCGCCTTTATCGAACAATAGCCCAGGCGCGCCTCCCTGCAACGGGATGTACCAAAGGATTGCAGTGTATGCAAGAGTGCCAACAATCGACCAGAGGTATAAAAGACCAGCACGACCAAGTAGTTTTTTAGTGACCTCTGTCATTGCTAGGTGTCGGTTTTTAAACCCGCGGACGTATCCAATCAATAGTCCAGATATAATGACAAATCCTTCGGCGGCCGTTATCCAAAGTAGTGCTTTGCCGCTGATGAGTGCAAACAAACTAGGCCAACGACTGAGGTGGTCAACAATAATAACGACGATAAAAAATCCACGCAAGTGATCAAGCGTGACAAGACGATTTGACGGCTTTGATTTTTCTACTGTAGGCACTCCCTCCATTATACAGACTTTTCTGAGCCCTTCCTGACAGAGTAGCGCCAAGATAGTATACTAATAATAATGAAACAACCACCCTATCCAGCACCGAACTTTAGCTTGCGTGATGAGTCAGGTATGAAGCACGTGCTCGCTGACTATAAAGGTACTTGGTTGGTGCTGTATTTTTATCCTAAAGACGATACCCCAGGTTGCACGATAGAAGCGTGTAGTTTGAGGGACGCACGTGATGACCTCGCAGAACTAGGCGCAAAGATTGTTGGCGTTAGCAAAGATGATGCCAGTGCTCATGAAAAGTTTAAATCCAAACATTCTCTCAACTTTACGTTATTGACCGATCACGACGCGACAACAATCAAAGCATACGGTGCGTGGGGGAAGAAGCAGTTCGGGCGTGAAGGAATACTACGCAAGACGTTTATCATCGACCCACAAGGAGCTGTCGTCAAAGTCTATGGTCGCGTCACACCAATAGGTCACGGCGAACAAGTAGTTGCCGAACTGAAAAAGCTTACGTCTGCCTAACGAGGGCGTTTGGCTGCGGTTTGACGGGCGAGTGCTGCGAATGAGTCGTCGATTACATCGGTGCTAAAATCACCGTATTTTTTCATAATAGCCGTCTCTATAAGGAAGTCTGCAAGTATTGGGTTTTTTGGCAAGAGCGACCCATGCAGGTAGCTGCCAATGACGTTATTGTAACGTGCGCCTTCGTATGGATCAGTCAGGTTGTTGCCAGCACCTAAACGGACACGTCCGAGCGGACGGACATTTTTACCAAGAAATGTTTGACCGCTATGATTCTCGTAACCATACAATATGCCAAAGTCGGTGCTGTGTATTATCGTGTTCCCGATAAGACGTTCGGACTTACCGATTGTCTCGATATCTAATAAGCCAATTCCTTGAATGACCTCTCCGCCAACTGTCTTAAAGAACCTTCCGAACAATTGATATAATCCACAAATCATCAACATAGGAGTGCCTTGATCTGCCAAATCTTGCAAAGTAGTGCCAATCGATAAAAGATCTGCTTGGATTTTGTTTTGACCACTGTCCTGACCGCCGCCGCCAACAATAATATCAACATCTTTTGGAAACTCATCTCCAGGATTATAGGCGATCAATCGAGGAACGTACCCATACCACTCCAATCGACGTTTCAATACTAGGGCATTGCCGTAGTCTCCGTAAATGTTCATGTCCTTCGGATAAAGTTGTAGAATTGTAATCGTCTTTTGACTCATCCTATCGACTCCACGTTGACGATTTTGCCAATTTGGCGTCGTAGAGCAAGCATTGCGGTATACGTACAGTAGATACGCTTGGGTTGTTTTTTGTGGTCTGACAAAAACTGCTTGAGTGCTTTGGTTAGGTTTGGTGTCACGTCACTAAAAGGGACCTCATCATACTGTAGTCGTAGGGCCATATCATAGGCACGGATACCGCTAATCTGTTCGACGCCTTCTGTCCGCAGACTTTCAAACGTCACATCCCATAACCATGACATATCACGTCCGTCAGCGTAATTGTCGTTAATGGCGATCATGGTGGCATAGCCGACTGGGCTGAATGACTGTAGTCCCAAGCGAAACCCTGAAGGGTTTTTGACCAGAACTAACTCGAGAGACTGACCGTTTAGTAAGAACGTCTCGCCGCGTCCAAACGCAGGAGTAATCGTAGCGAGGCGCTCTAGTAACTTTTTTTGATCAATTTCATCACCGAGAATTGCACGTACAAGAGCTAGTGCAGCCGCAGAATTATATACATTATAAATCCCGTTTAGTTTTAGGCGGGTCGACACGGTCTCTCCGCTGATTTGGAACGTGGCTGTTTGTTCGGAAAAATCTTTCAAGATAACATCTGCCTTCGCAGTTTCAAGACGAATCATGTCACCATGCAGATTGTCATCACTCGGAAACGTCGACAAAAGGTTATCAGATAATCCAAAAAATCGTACTTTTTGCGTTACTAACTTGTTCTGCAAAGCTGCAATCCTGGCATCCTCACGGTTGAGAACTACTGTGTCGCTAGTCGATGTCGCGATTGTTTGGAGTAGTTGGGCAGTCGTATCAATCTCACCAAATCGGTCAAGTTGGTCGCGCATCACATTTAAGATAAGGCTGTATCGCGGTGCGATAGTCCGAACGAAATGCACAGCGTGAGCCTCGTCGAGTTCCAGTACAGCGATATCAGCATGGAGCTTACCTGCGTTTGTAACTTCACCCAAAAGCGCTGCTGCAACTCCTCGGGTAAAGTTACTTCCGGTTCGGTTTGTAAAAACTTTCAAACCTTGGCTTTCTAGTAATTCCACAACCATTTTTGTTGTGGTTGTCTTGCCGTTTGTGCCGCTTACTACCACCACGCCGCGAGGCAACGAAGCGAGTGTATCCTTAATAAAACTAGGGTCGATACGCTCGACAACGAGTCCCGGTAGAGCAGACCCACCACCACGAAGCTTGGCGACAGCACGGACGGCTTTCCCCAAGAGAGTGACGTAGCGTTTTGACATATGTTCTATTATAGCTTAGAACCGGATTCCGAGGTATAATGAAGCATATGTTTTTGGTGGGTATTCTGAGTTGGTGGTATGGACATGGCTGGCGTCAAAGAGCAACCATAATTAGTGAACGCATCGCTCGAACAAGTGATTACTTTTCGATAGGGCTATTGTTGTCGACGCTTTTCTCGCCCTTTCGGCAAATTTCTGCAGGATCCGTCAGAGGAACAATTGCTGTTCAGATGCGTGCTATGTTGGATCAATTGATCTCGCGGGTGATTGGCTCGATTGTACGTACTTTTATGATACTGTTTGGCCTTGTCGCGATCCTCCTGCAAGTACTCTTTGGCGGACTTGTGTTAGCCGCATGGGCGATTGTGCCTCTTTTTCCTATAGCCGGGCTTATCATGACGGTAATTGGGTGGGTGCCATCATGGTCGTAGGAATGTTTGACTATAAAGGTGTGCGAGCAGAAAAGGCACGTATTAACGCGAGCTTGACTCATTCGACTATATCGCTGTTGTCTGCATTAACAATCGTCTTTTTACTCGGAGGCTGTGTTTTTGTTGGGTTAGGCTGGGCTCTCGGCTGGGCTCTCGTCGGTTTGTCGGCTATACCCGCTATGATTATCGAGTGGAAAAAGGGCGAACTTCAGGATCTAAAGGTCGTAAAAGACGGTTCGTCTATCGATGAAATATTATCTGGCGATGTGCTAGGCTTATTGCCTCGTTCTCCTTCACCATACGACGTTGCTACTATTGTAAGCCAGGTATATGACGGACACTTTTTTGCAAAGCGTTTTGGAATTGGAAGTGGGTTTTTGCAGGAAATTAGCTCAAAAGAAGCGAGCGATAGCGCGGATCTTTGGAGTGATGCCAAAGAAATTCAACAGACAACAGGAAGTCCGACAATGACTGCAGGTGTTTTAGTGGCTGCGCTCATAACACAACACCCAAAGCACGAAGCGCTGCTTGCGCATTTGCAACTTAGTATGGATGACGTGATAGCAGGCATCAAATGGCAAAATCATATTGATGATTTGATCGCAAGTTACCGCAGGCCTGTGAGGACGGGTGGTGTTGCGCGTGACTGGTCGTTTGGTTGGATACCTACACTCTCGCAGTTTGGTCAAAATATCAGTCAGGCGAGTAGGGCAGGTGGTATTGGTCTAGAAGCGCATAACCAAGCGTTGGAACAATTGATCACAACGCTATCATCTAATGGTCGCGAGAATGCTGTGCTTGTTGGGCCTCCAGGTGCGGGCAAGACAGAGATTGTTCATGCACTTGCCGCAAAGCTTCTGGATGCAAAATCTGATGTACCTGTGGATCTTAAGTTTCGTCAAATCTTCTTACTTGATGCATCGTCGCTTATCTCGGCCGCTCCGGGCAGGGGAGAGTTAGAGAGCCTAGTAACATTGCTCCTTCATGAAGCATATAGCGCCAAGAATATTATTATTTGTCTTGATAACGCGCAATTATTCTTTGAGGATGGACTGGGTTCGGTGAATTTAACTAACCTGTTACTACCTATTCTAGAAGCAGGTAACGTACGAATAATCCTCACTATGGACGAACAACGCTACCTGCAGATTAGTCAGCACAATAGTCAGCTAGCAAATAGCCTTAATCGTATCGTGGTTGAGGGCGCCTCTCGGGAAGAGACGATGTTGGTTATGCAGGATAAGCTTGTAAATATTGAGTACGCACAAGGCGTTACCTATATGTATCAAGCCTTGAGCGAGGCCTATAGATTGGGCGAACGTTATGTTCACGACCTAGCAATGCCAGGTCAAGCATTACAATTGTTGGAAGCTGCGGCTGGCTATGCGCAGGATGGAATCGTTACGGCGGCGTCAGTTCAACAGGCGATAGAAAAGACGATGAACATCAAAATTGCGAACGCTAGCGACAAAGACGAGCGCAAAAAACTACTCAATATGGAAGAGCTCATTCACAAGCGTATGATTAACCAATCTCGGGCCGTGAGTGTCGTCAGTGATGCACTTCGTCGTGCACGAGCGGGAGTTCGCAACCAGAACCGACCAATTGGTACGTTTATGTTCCTTGGCCCAACTGGAGTAGGCAAGACTGAGCTTGCCAAGGCGTTAGCCGAAGTGTATTTTGGTGGCGAGGATCGGCTGATTCGTTTGGATATGAACGAATATGTTACTAACGCGGATGTTGCTCGACTCATCTCCGACGGCGCAGATGATCCGAGTAGCCTGACGGCTCAGGTTATGAAACAGCCATTTAGTGTAGTGCTACTCGACGAAATTGAAAAAGCACATCCAAATGTGTTGACGACATTGCTGCAGCTACTTGATGAAGGAATCCTAAGAGATGTTCGTAATCGTGAAGTCAGTTTTCGTGATGCGATTGTCATTGCGACGAGTAACGCTGGTGCTGATAGAATTCGTGAACATATCGAACGCGGCATTGATGTCGAAAAGTTTGAGGATCAATTTGTTGACGAGTTAATTAGCAGCAATCAATTTCGCCCAGAGTTCCTGAACCGTTTTGATGAAATAGTGATGTTTAGACCACTCAAAAAGAACGAGTTGTTACAAGTTGTTGATTTGATCTTGGACGGTGTCAATAAAACGCTAGAACTGCAAAAAGTGTCGGTTACGGTGACAGATGATGCGAAAGCGTACTTGGTTGAAGCTGGCTATGACCCTCGTCTTGGTGCTCGTCCAATGCGACGGGTCGTACAGAGAGCAGTGGAAAATACTGTTGCAAAGCAAGTATTATCTGGTGACGTCGAAGCTGGAGGTATCGTTGAGTTAACTCTGGGTGAGGTTGAAAAGATATTAGGGGACAGAAATAAAGCCGAGGCTATTGTCAGTGAAACTACTAAGTAAGTACCTAGCCCCCTTTGTATACGGAGCGTTTGACGGTGTAGTGACTACCTTTGCAGTTGTTGCGGCTGCAAGCGGTGCCGGATTATCTTCAAACGTTGTGGTTATATTGGGGTTGGCCAATCTTATTGCTGACGGTTTTTCCATGGGAGCGAGCGCGTATCTCTCACACACCTCAGAGCGGCATTCTTTGCGAGGTAAGGTAAAATCTCCGTATCGTGTAGGTTTAGCCACATTTAGCGCATTTGTTGTGATTGGTCTTATGCCAGTGCTCCCCTATTTCTTTGATGTTGTTGAAAAGACAACATTTACATCAAAC
>CAZDKN010000022.1:0-5967 GCA_964506065.1 uncultured Saccharimonas sp. (SeqCode)
ACCGAAGTCGAATTCTACGTTTTGACCACCGTACCCACTAAAGCCTTCGAACGGATTGCCACCACCGCCACTAGAAGCCCCCCCAACACCAGCATGACCAAATTGATCGTAGCGTTGGCGTTTTTGGCTATCTTTTAATACTTCGTAGGCCTCTGTAACTTCCTTGAATTTCGTTTCGTCACCACCCTCTTTGTCAGGGTGATGAGCAACAGCAGCCTTGCGGTAGGCTTTTTTGATTTCATCGGCAGAAGCGCCTTTAGAAATACCCAAAACTTCATAATAATCACGTTTATTCATCTGTTACTACTATATAAAACTAGCACTCAAAAGTCTAGAGTGCTAAGAGTACATTAAGATTCCAATGACTACTATCACTTGAATCACCTCCCAGCAAATATTACTGACAATTATAGGCGTGAGTTTGTGAACTAGACCATAGATCAGCAACGCACCGTTGGTCAGAATAAATAACGACCAGGTGATGAGCGATACACCCTCTGCGTCTTGAGTCGTATAAATCTGAATAGCCTGAGGAATGCTCGCCAATGGACCGATCACCCCAGTCACCATGACGACACGGTCAATAATGTATTTATGTTCTTTGTTTTTTAGACTAATTTTTGGTTTGTTGTGCTTTTTGCCCATTTGCAATTATTGTATCATGTAGCATACTTTTCAATAACTTAACCATAAGCATAATAAAATATAGTTGACATTAAAACAACTTGGTACTATTATTCAATACAAACACTAATATAACCTCTGTGAGGGAGCGTTGTAGGAGAACACTGATCATGTTGAAGAAAATAGTAACCCTAGCATCGGCTGCATTTGTATTTGCAACCCTTATTGGACTAGCTGCTACGCAGCCTGCAAGTGCAGAACATAACGACAACCATGACAACGACAAGGTGACAATATGTCACCGTACAAATTCAGCTACCAACCCTTACACATCACCTTCAGTCAGTGTCAATGCTGCTGATGGCGTTGCTGGTAATAGTGGACGGCAGCCAGATCATTATGGTGAACACAAAGGACCAGTAGCTTCAAGCTTTTTGGTCGCTAGTTTTTATAAAGCCTTTCATATTGAATGGGGCGACATCATCCCGCCTATTCCTGGCAAGCATAACGGCCTCAACTGGACAACAGTCGGTCAAGCAATCTACTACAACGGATGTAACTATCCAAAAACAGCAGCAGCGTCTGTGTCTGTTACTCCTGCAACATGCGAAAGTGGTGAGATACTTGTCTACGGTAATATCGTAAACGCTACTTTTAGTGGTACTGCAAACGGTACTGTTGGTCCTACAGACTATTCGGTAACAGCCACAGCTAACCAAGATTCACTATTCGCCAGCAACTCTGCGACAAAACTATTCGAAGGGTCTCTTGACGGTCCACTCGCTGGTGAGCAGTGTGACCCAGAGCTACTAGAGGCTTCAGCTTCAGTATTTGTTAACCCTGCAACCTGTGAATCAGCAGAGATTGCAACAGTTAATACGTTGGTCAATGCAAGTCTTACGAACTCAACAGGCACAACGGGTCCTGGCGACTACGAATTCCAATTTACTGCCGACCAGGGTGCAGCCTTCGCAGGTAATGAATCATCCTTGACACTAACCGGTACCTTGCAAGGACCACTAACTGGTGAGCAATGTGAAGAACCAGAAGAAGACGTTGCAAACATCAAATACGGTATCGTCTGTTCAACAGCAGGTGCAGTCGTCACATTCACAAACACAGGTACTGTATCGGGTGACGTTACACTCAACGGAGAAGTAATTACCGTTGCTGCAGGTGAAACTATCGAGCGAACACTTGATACAACTGATGCAGGTTTACAGGTTGTCGTTGTGATTGATGGTCAGACTGTATACGATCAGCTTGTTACCTGTGACACTGGTGACGTACTTGGTGACACTGATACGCCAGCTGTTCTTCCTTACACAAGTGGCGACATGACAGCTGCGCTGGTTGCGGTTATCGCCTCTGTTGCTGCAACTGTTGGACTAATCAGCGTTGCATCACGCTCACTTCTGACTCGTCAGTAATAATGAACTAAAGGCACATGCGTGCAATAATAAACATTCTTACAAAGATACCCCTCGTCGTACGAGTGGTATCTTTGTATAGTATTGTTGGTCTTGCATCTTTTTGCACTAGCTTACTTATACCCACCACGGCTCCTGCAATAGCTCAAACGACTACACCTATAATCCCTAAACAACGAATCCTCAGTCAAGAAATTATTAGTGGTAAACCTGTCCGGTTCTCAGTCGAGCGTTTAAAGATCGATTTGCCTGTACGTGATGGTGTGTATGACGCACAAACCCAAGAGTGGACTCTATCCAATGATGCCGTCTATTTCGCGACTATTACATCCCAGCCCAACGATAATCGCGGGAATACGTTCATATATGGCCACAATCAGGATGCTGTTATCGGTCGCATGCAGAGCATAACCGTTGGTGACGTGATCGTTATTCATACGGATAACAACCGTGTTTTTCGGTATACCTATTCTCATGACTCGATCGTAAAACCTGACTTTACAGCGGCACTAAGTGCAACCTCCGATACTCCACAGCTGACAGTCATGACGTGCGAGGGTATATGGAGTAGCGAACGACGATTGATGTACTTTACGTTAGTAGAGGTACTCTAGATGGACCTCAGTACTTTCCTCAACCCTACATCACTTGTCGCACTCCTTATTATTCTGGTGACTTTGTTGCTGCGTCTGTTTATGGACGCGCGCGACGTTCAGATTGATGCCAGAATATCACAAAGTCTCAAACAACTAGGACGCAAGCACGCTCAACAAAAAGTGACCATCATTGTTGAATTAAGCAAACGAGCAGATTCTATCACGCCACTACTTGACCACCTCTTCAGCGATCCTTACAAAAAACTTGAAGTCATTGTTTTGATAAAGCATACTGCAGGCAAGAATGCCAAAAGACAACTACAACTTTACAGACAGCGCCGTCAGATCAAAAACTTCCGTCTTGTATCGGCACGCGCAGGCATGTCAATCAAGGACGTCGTGCGCCAATACTCAGCAGGCAAACTTGTTATATCCCTCACTACCGACCAACGTCTTTCGAAGAACTTCTACGCAAATATATCTGTCGATTTTATGTTTACGCAGCCTGACGTCATCCTACCTCGTCAGTCTACACGACTATCCTGCACAATTATTAGCGCCCTGGAGTCCCAAGTCGTAATGTGGAAGCAGTTTGTTACCAGAAAACCAAACGTTGCCACTCTTAACATACTTCCTGGAATCGTTTATAGTCGTAAGGCCTTACTCACTATGTCAAAGAAAAGTCTTGTTGTCGCCCGCAGTCGGTTCGGGTACATTTCTCAGCACGGAAATACTCAGTACACCGTAGCACAACGGCTATACGTAGTTTTAGCGGTAATCGTAGCAGCTGTATTAACGGCATTTATAATCAACACACCAGAAGCATTGTTTTTGACATGTATTTTTATTGGCGCCTACCTGCTGACGTACCTAGGCAACATGTCGAAGATTCCGCATTATTCCCTATTGGAACGATTGTGTCTTGTGTTGATTGCTCCACTATTGATTACATATCTGTTTGTTATCGCTGTCGCACGCATAGGTAGCAAGCTTCGTCACGCAGTTACAAAATAGCACCAATAATCACGACTATAACAATTGCTGAGATTATTATATATTCCAGGAGTGTATCCCTCGTTAACTCGTTTTTCCTACCGTGAATAATTCCATTTCCAGCCACATATAACAACAAGAACAGCATCGCAACGCCCAATATAATGTCCTGAGCAAGTAGTGCAATGACGAGAAATATGACTGTCAGAGCCACAGTATAGATCGTGTGGAACTTGAGTGTACGCATATGCATTTTTTTCATAATACTGTACCTGCTCCACTTGCGATTGTCACGATAAGGACAGCGCTTAGCACTGTCATTTGTCCAATTGGGTGAGCACGCAACCAAATATGATGTGCGCCTTTCTTGCTCGCTCGCCAGATCAACGTGTGTTTCATAATAAAGAGCAACATGAGTGTGCATATCAGGAGAATTGAGACCTTTTGTCCCCAGTTAAGCCCTATGTATGCCTTTACGGGCGCAGATGCTGCAATACCTTCAACTATTCCGCCCAAGTCACTACTCGCCTCCGTAGCAGCTGCGCTATTTCTGCTTGGTGTTGGTTGGGTCTGAGTTGTCGTAGTTGGTTCGCTGACTGCTGCATCATCGACTGGTGCTGGTGCAGATGGTTGTTCGACCGCAGGACTAGGTGTGGGTTCTGTAGTCGCGGGGGTGGGTACAGAAGTAGATGGTGTCGTCGGCGCAGCCTGAACAGGAGCAGGAGTTGGAGCTGGCGCAGGGGTGGATGCAGCACGCTCGCCGTACATTGCAACGATCAAAGTCGTCTCTCCTCCTAATAAAACACCGTTAACAACACCAAAGCCAATATCTTTATACGATGTGTTCAATATGTTATCTCGATGAGTTTGGCTCGCCATCCATCCCGCGACTGCTCCACTGGATGTGTTAAAATCCTTGGCCAGGTTTTCACCAGCCACACTATAGTTATAGCCAGCAGCATATATAAATGACCACGGCGTTGTGCCATCTGGTGCGACATGTGCCCAATAATTATTGGCAAACATGTGGTTTGCTTTAGCAACTGCAGCACTGTTTAGTTGGCTATCAAGCGTTAACGCGCCAAGTCCGTTTGCCGCGCGTTCTTGATTAGTCAGTGCATACAAATCGCCCACAGATACGTTTGTCGCGTATCCTAGTACCTGCATCTGTTTGGCGGATGTCACATTATACAAAAACGGTACCGTCACAAATAGCAACAAGAAAACCATCAGCCCAACAGGTCTGAGCGCATGAGGGTGAAATTTATTCTTTTTGGTTGGAATTAACCAGTGGTGTATGGTCATGTTTATTTTGGTGTCACTAATTTGACTACACTACCAATATATCATTTCACTATCTGTAATGCTAGTTGTTATACCAAATTATATGACTTTACGACGCCGTTTTGCGACCACGTATCATGCGCCATATCCACAGGGCGACAACAGCACCGAGTAGTGCAACACCAAAGCTCCACAGGTTGAAGCCATTAACTCCGTCAACTCCGAACAGACCAACTATAAACCCGCCCAACAGTCCACCTATAATGCCGACCACTATGTTACCCAGTAGCCCCTGTTCCTTGTTTGTTCCGGCGATCATTGACGCGATCCAGCCGGCAAGTCCACCTAATATTATCCATCCGATGATTCCCATATTGTTCCTCCTCTTTGGTTAATCTTGTACTATCTATTATACTCCTTGTGCTTGGACCAGTAAAATAGGGCTGAGTATACTCAGCCCTATTTATAGAGGTAACCGTATCTTATTTTTTCTTTTTGTCGTCTTTTTCTTCGATAACTTCACCCTCTACTGGTTCGTCTGATGTTTTCTCGGCGTCGTCATCAGAAGCAGGTGCGTCTTCTTTGGCGGCTGCTTCGTACAGCTTGGCTCCGATTGGCATGATAGTATCAGTCAAAGTTTTGGCGGCAGCTTCTAGCTCTTCCTTGTCTTCGGAGTCCTTGTGCTTTTTGGCCTCTTCGACAGCGTCTTCGATGGCTTTTTTGTCGTCATCACCAATTTTATCTTTGAACTCATCAGGCATCTTTTCGGCTTGATAGATTGCGCTCTCTAGCGCGTTACGAGCATCAATTGCCTCGCGCTTTTTCTTGTCATCTTCGGCGTGCTCTTCAGCCTCTTTGGCAGCTTTTTCTATATCTTCCTTGCTCAAATTACCACTGTTAGAAATGGTGATGCTTTGTTCTTTGCCAGTACCCTTGTCTTTGGCGGTAACGTTGAGAATTCCGTTGGCATCAATATTGAAAGTAACTTCAATTTGTGGCACGCCACGTGGCGCTGGTGCGATACCGTCAAGCGTAAAGCG
>CAZDKN010000022.1:5977-9465 GCA_964506065.1 uncultured Saccharimonas sp. (SeqCode)
GAGTCACGTGGATCTCAACCTGTGGTTGGCTGTCAGCAGCAGTACTAAATGTTTCTGACTTCGATGTTGGGACAGTTGTGTTGCGCTCGATAAGTTTGGTTGCAACGCCGCCCATAGTCTCGATACCAAGTGAAAGTGGCGTAACATCAAGTAACAATACATCTTTAACATCGCCAGCCAGGACTCCACCTTGGATCGCGGCACCAATAGCGACTACTTCGTCAGGGTTAACACCCTTCAGCGGGTCTTTGCCGAAGATTGATTTAACTTTCTCGACAACCGCTGGCATACGGGTCATACCACCAACGAGGACGATTTCGTCAATTTCGTTTGCCTTCAATTTGGCGTCTTTAAGTGCCTTTTCAACAGGGCCAGTCACGCCGTCGATCAAATCCTTTACCAGTTCTTCTAGTTTAGAGCGGGTTAGTTTGTATTCGAAGTGCTTTGGGCCTTCGGCGTCGGCTGTCAGGAATGGTAGGTTAATTTCGGTTTCAGCAGTCGAAGAAAGTTCTTTCTTGGCCTTTTCAGCTTCGTCTTTCAGTCGTTGCATCGCAGCCTTGTCAGACTTCAAATCAATTCCCTCGTTGTTTTTGAATACGTCCAGGAAGTGGTTAACGATACGGTTGTCGAAGTCTTCACCACCTAAGTGTGTATCACCATTGGTTGATTTTACTTCAAACACACCGTCACCTAACTCGAGAATAGAAACGTCAAATGTACCACCACCAAGGTCGAATACGGCGATCTTTTCATCTTTTTTGCTATCCAGACCGTAAGCAAGAGCGGCAGCTGTTGGTTCGTTGATAATACGCTTTACTTCAAGGCCTGCAATCTTACCAGCATCTTTAGTTGCTTGACGTTGACTGTCGTCAAAGTAGGCAGGAACAGTAATAACTGCTTCGGTTACTTTCTCGCCCAAGAATGCCTCAGCATCGGCTTTGAGCTTGGACAAAATCATTGCAGAGACCTCTTCTGGAGTGTACTCTTTGTCGCCCATCTTCACTGCAACGCCATCGCCCTTTTTGACGATTTCGTATGGCATAATATCAAGGTCTTTTTGGACTTCTTTGTCACCAAATTTGCGACCAATTAAACGCTTTACACCATAGATAGTGTTCTTCGCATTAGTAACGCGCTGCCGCTGCGCAACTTGACCTACGAGACGTTCACCTGTCTTGTTGATCGCAACAACGCTTGGTGTTGTACGGTTACCTTCGGCGTTTGCGATCACCTCTGGTTTACCAGCAACCATATATGCCACTGCGCTGTTGGTTGTACCTAAGTCAATTCCAATTATTTTACCCATTTTATATCTCCTATCTTCCTTAATTTCGAGTGTGTACCTTCTGTTACAATTCTAGCACTCTATACTCTAGATTGCCAATGTCTCCATTATATATAAGTTGGCACTCACGTGTCAAGAGTGCCAACTTATATAAATACGCGAAGTAACTATTGATTTTTACACTAGTCAGGCTTATTATTACTATCGACTTACTGAAACAGATCTAGAATTCATGCCAGCAAGCCTCCCCCTGAGGACTTTCCTTAGTGGGGTAAAAATTCGAGCAGAGAGGTACACGCGTGACAGTATTTGTGCAGTCGCTCCCCACGTTCGACCAAGTAGTGGCGGTCGGCTGCTTCAAGGATGCGATAGTTGTCGAGAAAATCAAGCGTCGACGCCGTCATGGTGACCGCGAGATCTACCGCGACTTCGTCATCCTCCCAGAGGGCGTGCAGGACAAGGACCTACCCAGGGATCTGTTCAGCCGAACGCGACTGCGGTCGCACCTCGTGGCAGACTCCGACAGGCTCGTAGAGGTCAGTGGTACTGCAGTGGTTCTCGGACCAGAGCTTAGCTCGGTCCAAGAGTCGCTCCAGGCCAAAGGTCTACGCCTCAGCAACGTCGTGCCGATGCAGTGCAGTTACATCCGTGATGGAGTCCAGTTCAACTACCTCGTCATCCGCATCACCCGCCCCTACTAACCCGCTCGTCGGGTCCACCGGTAGGTTGCGCGGACCCTCTCTGCTCAACCTACCCACGATATCTAAAAAGAGTTCCCCTAGGAACTCTTTTTATTGTCGGGTTACTTTGACCATGGCGTGTCGTATTGGATGTCCGCTGAGAGTATAGCCGGCCTGCATTTCTTCGGCAATAACTTCATGTTCACCTATGGTTTCTTCGTCGAACTGAATTGCCTCGTGTAGATCTGGGTTGAATGGTACACCAGGGCTTGCATCGATCCTTTTGAGGTTCAAGTTCTCTAATGATTTATCAAGGTTCTTTACAAGTCCAGCAACACTCTGTACCCAAGTATTGTCTTTAAGCTCATCAGGAATGTAGGCGATTGCACGTTCAATGTTGTCGATCACTGGCAGCAGTTTTAAAATAGCCGTAGCTTGTCCTGCTTCTCGTGCCATCGATTTGTCCGACTCACTGCGTTTGCGATAATTTTCGAAGTCAGCGCGAGTGCGCTGCAAATCAGCAGTCAGCTCGCTTACTTGCTGCTCGAGTTGTACCTGCAGTTTACTCTTTGCCATTTATAAAACTTCCTCTAACATTGCACCGGCATGTCGAACCAGGCGCATAACTTTGGCATAACTTTGACGCGTAGATCCTAACACCCCGATATAGCTTCGGTCACTGTACGGCGAACGAAAACGACTAATAATCAAACTTGCACCGCTCGACTTGCCAATCGGGTTTTCCGCGCCGATATAAACATTTAATGGTTCGTTCGGCGCTGCTTCACGCAGCCATGGCTCTAAGTTATCAAGTAGTCGTGCGACTTCTTGCGTGTGATTGGTCGAGGCGAATTCTGGTTGCGAGAACAGATTACCGATTCCACTTAGGTATAGTTCGTTGCCGATCGTGGCAAGTCCAAGGTTGTGTGTCAAATCAACTAGGCTATCGACAGCGCTGCGGATCGCACGATCTGCTCCTGTTTGGTTGCCAACGCGCGCTTCGATTGCTTTGGCGCTGCGGTCGGTTAACATAGTCTGAGGCTCGTTGGAGTGTGACTCGTTAAGTGTGTTAACGTAAAATCGATATCCAGCATCAGTCGGAACACGCCCCGCACTGGTGTGAGGTTGAGTAATCAGTCCCATTTCTTCTAGGCGTGCCATTTCACTACGAATCGTGGCACTTGATACGCCAAACAACTTCGCTAGCATCACGCTACCTACTGGTGCCGCTATCTCAGCGTGTTGTTCAATAATGGCCGCTAGTATCTGCATTTGACGTTCTGTCATGGTACTATTCTAGACCAATCTGGCACTCAAAGTCAATGAGTGCCAGATACCTATCGTATTTCATCTTGCGTGGGTCCTGTCGCTCGATCCGCCCCTACTTCTCCTTTGATAAATCAAAGTCGAAGTGGGCGCTGCCCCGTCTCGCGCCACCCACTCGCTTTAGGTTGAAGTTACGGGTGGCATTCAATGGGGCAACACCCGCTTTTGATGTTTTCGTAGAAAAATCAAAAGAAGGG
>CAZDKN010000023.1:0-7617 GCA_964506065.1 uncultured Saccharimonas sp. (SeqCode)
CCGTTAACGCAGGATTGTCTGTGTCTCGTGTTGGTGGGCAAGCTCAAACCGTTCGCCAAAAGCAGCTTTCAGGGACATTGTTCAAACTGCTTTCCAAATACAAACAAGCAGAAGAATTCTCTCACTTTGGATCAAGCCTATCTAAAGATGCTCAAACTGACCTGACACTTGGTAAACAGATTTATGCCGCCCTTCAGCAGCCTCCCGAGGTATTATTGTCGCTAACCGAACAGCAACTGGTACTCGAGACGATTATTTTAGGTGGCGGTACGGTTGATATTGATGTGGTTGGTTTAAAAGAGGCGGCTGCAAAAGCAAAATCGCGAGTTAAGTCAGAAAAGGATTTCGACCACATTGAAGCCGAATTACTCAAAAGTCATACTATCAAGCAAAAGACGCCAACGGTGATTGAAGTAAAGTCAGCTCCTGCGGAGGAAAAAGCATAATGCGACGCGCTAGTTCAATCGAAAAAGAAGCCGTCCAAATTACGACGATTGAAGACCTTACGGGTGTATTCGAAAGCATTGCTAGTACTCAAGTTGCAAAAGTCAAAAATAAAGTAGATATGTCTGGTGATTTCTTCCAACTGTTATGGTCGCGTTATCGTTCGATCCGCATCGACCCAGCGACGCGCATTACCAGTCGAACATTGGGTGACGGAAAAGACAAAAAAGTGTTCGTCATTATATCAGCCGAAGCAGGGCTGAGTGGTGATATTGACCTGCGTCTGATTGAAACAATGCTACAAAACTATGACCCAAAAACAACCGACATTATAGTCCTTGGCAGTCACGGCGCAAACCAACTCACCCAACGAGGTATTCGTTTTAACCGGTTCTTCCAGGTACCAGAAACGGATAAATATATCAACGTTGACCCCGTCATCGAAGCGGTTATGCCCTATAGTCAAATTCTGGTGTACTACGAAGAATACATATCACTTGGTGTACAAGAAATTAAAAGCATCGATCTAATCTCTCACATGCGTAGCCTTGGTGAGAGTGCAGATTCAGACGAGGAAATCATGACTGCAGAGGACACCATTTTCGAACCGTCACTTGATGATATCGCTGAACAAATGGAAATGACTATGATGAAGATAGCTCTCAGTCAGGCAATCTTGGAGTCAAGTCTTGCCCAAGCCGCCAGTCGGTTCAACTCGATGGCTGTTGCCAAAAAACGCGCCAGCGAATTACTCTATGACTATCGTCTAGAATTTCATCGAGCTAAGCGGAGCGAGAGTGACCGACGTCTACGCGAAGTAATGATTAGTATAAAAAAGAAAAAAGCACATGCACGAGGAGTCAGGTAACATGAAGACTAGACCGAAAATCCTTGACGAAAAAGTTGGCGTTATTCAATCGCTGCGCGGCTTGATGGTTGAAATCCAAATTGTCGGCGAGCGACCAGACGAAAAGGAACTGCTGGTAGTAGACGGATACCCAGAAGTTTTCCTGGAAGTCAGCTTCTTTCGTGCAGACACAGTCGTCTGTATCAATCTGACTAACTCACAGGTGCTACGTTGTGGCCAAGAAGTCTCACGTAGTCACAACAAAGTATCTGTCCCTGTTGGGCCCAAAACACTCGGACGAGTCTTCAGCGCACTCGGCGAACCTCTTGATGAGGGTCCTGTTGTCAACGAAAATAGAGTCGCGATTAGCGAACCATCCGGAACCAAAAGTTATCGTGGCAGTCAAAAGCTTGAACTGCTCGAAACAGGACTGAAAGTTATCGACTTCCTCACTCCATTCGTGAAGGGTCGCAAGATTGGCATTGTCGGTGGAGCTGGTGTGGGCAAGACGGTTCTGACCATGGAAATGATCAACAACGTGACGCGCAACGCCAAAAGCCTATCTATCTACTGTGGTGTCGGTGAGCGTATTCGTGAAGGTAACGAACTCTACGAAACCCTAAAAGAGACTGGGGTATTAAAAAATACCGTTATGTTCTTTGGACAGATGGACTCCACGCCTGCAATTCGTTCTATGGTTGGACCTGCCGCAGCCACTGCTGCCGAATACTTCCGCGACAAGGAAGGCCGCGATATTTTGTTCTTCGTGGACAACATCTATCGACATATCCAAGCCCTCACAGAGCTTTCAACCAACCTTGGACTGATTCCATCTGAGGGTGGATATTCGCCAACGATCTTTGCCGAACTGCGACGCCTGGAAGACCGTCTGAGCTCAACCGACAAAGGAACAATCACCTCAGTGCAGGCCGTTTATATCCCCGCTGACGATCTCTCTGACCCCGCAGTACAAGCAATTTCCCAACAGCTTGATTCGGTATTGGTGCTGTCGCGTAGTGTTGCCGAAAGCGGCATTCGTCCTGCAGTCGATCTGCTCAAGACAACCTCATCGTTACTCACCCCCCAAATCGTGGGCGAGCGTCACTATAAATTAGCAGGTCGGGTACAGGCCATCATGCAAAAGTACGACTCACTCAAAAATATCATTGCTATCGTTGGCGAGAATGAACTTTCCCCTGCTGATCGCGCCGACTACCAGAACGCTCAAAAGTTAGTGCAGTTTTTCTCACAGGACTTTACTGTCGCCGAGCACTTGTCCGGTAAGCCTGGTCAGTACTTTACATTAGAAGAAACACTAAAAGGTATCGAGGATATCTTGGACGGCAAACCTGCAGCGAAAGCTCCAGAAAAAAAGCAAGCAGCCGCCTCAACAGATAAGTCATGAGTCGTCCAGCCGAAGTAGCAGAACTGACCGTTATCGCACGTGCACCCTTCCAGCTATACTACGAAGGACAAGCTCAGTCAGTCACCGCAACCAACGCCGTCGGTAAATTTGATATTTTACCAGGTCACGCAGACTTTTTTTCGATGCTTGATCCAGGCGAAGTGGTCATCGGGGTAGGGTCGGATGATGTAGTCTTCAACATAAATAATGGCATTGTAACAGTACGTGATAACGAAGTAATGTTATTTGTGAATATGTAAGCTTACTGCATTACGATGTAGTCAAAGGCGTAACCACCAGCCGGTAAACCGCTTGAAGCAACGATACTAAAGCCCGTACTCGTACGGTTGATGTAGAAATTTCCAGCACTCCGACCAATTGGCGTGACGACGACATGAGGAGTTGTGCCGTATTGTGAACGAAAACTTACTTGTGCCAGAACACCGCTAGACGCTCCTGTACCTATGTTGACAGCCACCGTTCCGGCCGCATCATTACCACTGATTGAGACCGTACCGTTTGAACCTACTGCTGACCCAGCCGACACACCCGGCACTAACCCCCTAGTAATAATGTGTCCGCCAACTGTCAGAGTTGTTTCCGAAGTAAGACTACTTGCCTGAAACGAGCGAACGGACAACGACCCGCCGACGATCAGATTACCCGCAACAGTGAGCGTCTGTCCCATTGTGACAGGTCCTTGTAGCGTAGAGGACCCAGCCACCGATAGGTTCTGTCGCAGGTTGAGACTAGCAGCACTGGCATCACCATTTACGTCTAGTTTGTTAAGTGATGTATTACCTGCCTGTAAACTGGTGAGACTAGCATCGGCCACAGATAATTTACCGTTTAATTTGAGCTCCCCGCCTATGCTGACATCGCTACCGACGGTTACCGTTCCGTCAAAACGTGAGTTCGGTCCAACAACTAGTTCAGTTCCCAGATTACCGACCGGGTTACGACTGACACCTAATGTATCGAGTACGGCAGGGCTGATTGTCACATCTGACTGGCTAGCCTGAGCATTAGCGTTGTCTTGACCTTGTACAACGAACGTAATAATAACTGCATTGACAGCAAGAACCGCTACCACAACCGCCAAGCCAATAAACGTCGCTTTATGACTAGGGCGATACGTCACATGGTGCAGTTGTGGACGAGTACGTTTAGTAACTTTAGCCGCTGGTTCTTTGGTGGTTGACTCCACTGCTTGATCGTCACCCTGAGCCTGCAGCACTTCAGGAGCTGGGGGGTCAGTCGACACCTCCTTTATAGCCTCATCCTCAGTTGCTTTCGGTTGTTTTGTCATTGTTTCTATTCATCTATAGCTTATTTGAGATAAATTATACCGCCTATGGCTAGTCTAGGCAAACTACTGTCCAGATGCTTGCTTGCAAAATCCGTATCTATCGCTGACAATAGAGCTTATGTCAAAGAGGTTGAAAAGAGGACTATATTTATTTTTTCTCGTTGCCTTTTTGTCTTTTTTCCAGACGTTAGATGTCTCCGCTGAGCCTTCGCAATCAACAAACTACAAGTTCAATGAAAGTGCTATCGGGTCAGGTGGTCTTATTCAATCGAGCTCAGCTAATTACCAGGGCCGAGACTCATTGGGAGATATTGGCGTTGGCAACGCGTCTTCATCAAACTTCCAGATTGACGCAGGATCAACGACTACCGATGATCCTGCTCTCTCAGTTGCAATCAATGGTACGGTTAACTTTGGCAATTTTACGGCAACAAGCGCAACCACAACTACCACAACCTTTACAGTCCTTAATTACACTACCTACGGGTATATTGTGCAGATAGTAGGCGACGCCCCAAGTAGTGGCTCGACGACCCTCGCGCCAATGACCACCACAGGCCCATCAGTCGCTGGAACGTCGCAGTTTGGCATTAACTTAGTGGCCAACACATTACCTACTTCGGTCGGTGCAAATCCAGATAATGGTCAATTTGGTTTTGGTACAGTTGCAGGGAACTATGGAACATCAAATCAATATAGGTACGTTAGTGGGGAAACCATCGCACAAGCAACCAGGAACTCGGGTGTAACAACATATACTATCACCTATCTTGTGAACGTCCCGGCACTGACCCCCGGTGGCGTATATACAAGTAATCAAACACTCATTGTTACCGGAACGTATTAGCTAAAGTTATCCACTGGTTCAAAATTTTTCAAAATACTTGTTGACACGTCACAATGCTCATGCTATTATTCGGTCAACAAGCTAATTAAATAAAACAAAAAGCGAAAAAACAAAATGATAAACCACCACAAAACGTTCACACGCCTGTCCGCTCTGTTAATATTGGTACTTGCTTTATTACTGCAAGCAGTTGTGCCGAGTCTTGCATCCGCTGCTCAGATTACGACGCGTAGCCTTACCCTTCAAGCAGGCGCTACTGATGGTGGATCGCTCCCTGGTGGTGAAGTGAATCACTTTTATGAATTTACTGTTCCTGGTGGAAGCAACGTTGGTTCAATTGAGTTCGAATACTGTACACTCGCCGCTGGTACATGTACTATGCCGACTGGCCTTGATACTACATCAGCGACGCTCGGTAGCCAATCAGGTGCGACAGGTTTTACTATAGTTAACACAACAAACGGTGCCCCTTACATTACTCGTACTTCGGCCAGTGTCGGCACAAATACAGCAGTTAGCTACCAACTACAGAGTGTTACGAACCCTACTAATACTGCTGGTGAGACATTCTATGTCCGTATATCTACCTTTGTATCAACAGACACAACCGGTGGAGCGACTGATACCGGTACCGTTGCAGCAAGCACAAACAGAGGTATTGATCTAAGCGGCACAATGCCTGAATCACTTGTATTCTGTGCTGGCGCTACGGTTGGTACAACCCTAAGCGTCCCAGACTGTTCAACTGTTACAACTGGTACCGTTGCGTTTAACCAGCTGTTTTCTCCAACAGATACCGCAACTGCAACCTCTCAAATGGCTGCGTCTACGAATGCCGGTGCAGGATACGTCATTACTGTGAATGGTCCAACCCTCACCTCTGGTTCTAACACTGTTACTGCTATGGGTGCATCGACAACAGGAGTGAAAGGTACAAGCCAGTTCGGTCTTAACCTCAAGCTCAATACGACCGCAACTTCAACTGTTGCTGTCGGGGCTGAAGTAGCTGTTGCCTCGAATGGTACAAATTATCGTGGACAAGCCGTAACAGGCTACAACACAGTTGATAGTTTCAAATTCACGACTGGTGATGCTGTTGCAGATAGTGCAAACGGCGGCCCAGGTGGAACTGACGCTCAGATCTTCACCGTCTCCTATATTGTAAATGTCCCTGGTAGCCAACCCGCTGGTACCTACACTACCACTCTGACCTACATCTGTACTCCAACTTTCTAAAATACGAGCTGAAAATTTTGTTTGACGCTGCTTAGTGCTCATGCTACAATTTCGACATGAGTTTGAGCAAGAGGATCTTTGTCCGGAGGGTTGTCGTTAGTTTACTGTTGGTAGTCGCATCTTTCGCGTCTTCATTCCAGTCCGAACCAGCAGGAGCTGCTCAAATCACTACTCGTGCACTGACACTACAGGCTGGCGCTACTGACGGTGGATCAATGCCGCAAGGCGTAGTAAATCACCAGTTCACATTCACGACAGCAACGACAGGTAACGTCGGCTCAATTGAGTTTGAGTACTGTACAACAGCCAGTGGTACCTGTACAACACCGACTAACCTACTCACAACGTCTGCAACACTCGGTACACAATCTGGCGCAACAGGATTCACAATGGTCAATACAACAAACGGTTCTCCATACATTACGCGTACCGCTGCCAGTATTTCAGCCAGTACAGCCCTTACCTATCAACTGCAATCAGTAACCAACCCAGGTCCGACAGTGCAAACGTTCTTCGTTCGTATCTCAACGTTTGCATCGACAGACACAACTGGTGCAGCGACTGATACTGGTACCGTTGCGGCAAGCACAAACACTCAGATTGTATTAACTGGCACCATGCCTGAGTCTCTCATCTTTTGTACAGGTGCTACGATTAGCACAACATCTGGTATTCCTGACTGTACAACCGCGACTGCTGGCGCTATAAGTTTTAACCAGCTCTTCTCTCCGACAGATACCGCAACTGCAACCTCCCAAATGGCTGCGTCTACGAATGCGGCCTCTGGTTACAGCATTACCGTCAATGGTGTCACGCTGACTTCTGGCTCAAACACCATTCCTGCGATGTCGAGTGCAACAACAGGTGTAAAAGGAACAGGTCAGTTCGGACTTAATCTCAAGCTCAATACAACCGCTACTTCAACCGTAGCAGTAGGAGCAGAAGTTGCTGCACCTGCTGATGGCGTTGACCTGCGTGGACAAGCAGCTACAGGATATAACACAGTCGATACATTCAAGTTTGTAAGTGGCGACAGTGTTGCCAATAGCGCCAACGGTGGTGCTGGACCAACAAATGCTCAAATCTTCACATCGTCATATATCGTCAACGTAGCTGGTAACCAAGCCTCTGGTACATATACTTCTACATTGACATATATATGCACCGCGACATTCTAACCAGGAACAACCTCTCAATGAAAAAACCCACCACACTTATCGCTACCGTAGTCAGCTTAGCTGCCGTACTTGTCGGATCTATTGCAATCGTTACGAACGTTAACGCGCAATCATCTAATACAGGTGGTCAGGCACTCGAGATTGGTCCACCAGTTATCAATCTTTCAGCTGATCCCGGTACTACTGTCACGACAACGATTAATTTACGTGACGTCTCAACCACAAGTCTTGTTGTAACAGGCGAGGTTAACGATTTTGTCGCGAGTGGCGAAGATGGAACGCCCAAGATAATTCTTGACGACACACCTAGTCCTTATTCGTTCAAATCGTGGGTGTCACCTCTGCCTGCAT
>CAZDKN010000023.1:7627-8476 GCA_964506065.1 uncultured Saccharimonas sp. (SeqCode)
AACACTTGAACCAAAGGAAATTAGAACCCTCACCATAACTATTAATGTTCCCACAGATGCTTCTCCAGGTGGATATTATGGAGTCATTCGCTTTACAGGCACACCGCCTGATCTTGAAGGCGCTGGCGTGTCGTTGGCAGCAAGTCTTGGCTCTCTTGTCCTGCTTACCGTTAATGGTGAGGCAAAAGAAGGCCTAGAAATCGAAGAGTTCTCTGTTAATCGTAACGGTACAACAGGGACATTATTTGAAGCAATTCCGCTCAATTTCGTACAGCGACTCAAAAATACCGGTAACATTCATGAAGAACCGACTGGTTTAGTTACCGTCAAAGATATGTTTGGCAATACAGTTGCGACCCTTCCTATCAACCAGCCAGCACGCGATATACTGCCTCAAAGTATCCGCAAGTTTGAAGTACCGCTAGATAGCACAGTTGTCGGAAATAAGATTTTATTTGGTATGTACACAGCTGATTTGACTGTTACTTATGGCTCTGACAAGCAAACCCTCACTTCTAGTCTGACATTCTGGGTTATTCCTTATACGCTCATCGGTATTATTATTATCGCACTTGTTGGTGGCTTCATTGCTCTGCGGGTACTCATTAAGCGATACAACCGTCATATTATCAGTAAAGCAAAAAGCCAGCATCGCAAATAGAGTAGGTTAATGCTCCTAACCCCTACCGTCCTCTGTATAAATTTGGTTATCATGCTATAATACGGCTTATGTTAACCTGGCTAAAGCTCAGTCATCATCATCACAGCGGACGACTACGACCACACGAACACACATCATATATTCCCCTGGGTGTTTTATTGTTAGTCGTTGGTCTATCTCTCATCGCG
>CAZDKN010000023.1:8486-9391 GCA_964506065.1 uncultured Saccharimonas sp. (SeqCode)
TTAACTGGTATTGTTCCCGGCAATGCTCCTACGGTCGCTGCTTCGATCACGTCGCCAATCAACCAACAACGCTTTTCGACTTCGCCGATCAACGTCACCGGTACCTGCCCAGTCGGTACACTCGTAGAAATATTCAAAAATGACATATTCGCAGGTTCAACAGAATGCACGGAAGCTGGTTCATTCTCAATCGATGTAGACTTGTTGTTTGGTGAAAACACGATTATTGCCCGAGTTTATGACGCTCTTAACCAGCCTGGGCCCGACTCGGCTCCAGTAGTAGGATTCTACGACATACTACCTGCTCAGTCGGGACTCGTGACACCCCTCAACTTTGACGGTAGCCAGCTACTGCTCAACACAGATGCAGTGTTTCGAGGAACGTTCCCAGGCCAAGAACTATTTGTACCTATCGACGTTCTCGGTGGCACACCTCCATATGCTATTAACGTTCAGTGGGGTGATACAAATAATAAAGTTGTTCCACGTAACAGCAACGAAACATTCAAAGTTGGACATACCTATAACAAGCCGGGCACCTATCAGATATCCATCCAAGCAACCGATGCCAATGGAAGAGTTGCTTTCATTACCGTCGCCTCAATCGTGAATGGTCAACCCGGAACCGAGGTATCGGGTAGCACCTCAAACCCGTCAGGCACGACTAATCAACTGTTGGTGCTGTGGCCGCTCTATACCAGCGCGATCGGTATTGTTGCAAGCTTTTGGCTAGGTGAACGACGAGAAAAACAAATTCTGCGCAAGCGCGGGCTTTTGCTTCCCACAAAACCAGCCTAGTTTCGCTCATTCTCCCTGTTTAACCCTTGTAAAAATTGCTTTTGACGATTATGCTTAATAGAGGTAATAAGCATATGCGTGAGGGCGTAAAGGCTTTTATCTAATAG
>CAZDKN010000024.1:0-9319 GCA_964506065.1 uncultured Saccharimonas sp. (SeqCode)
CACGACGCGTCACTAACACTTCGCCCGCGCCGTTAAACACATAACACGAAAAGGCTAAGTGTAGTTTGGTATTTGCCGTATGACTCTCTAGTTTTGGTCCAACTTCGCCCGTCGGCGTTCCGTCCTCATTCACAAAAACAATATATTCCATACACCTATTGTACGACACGGGGGATATAGACACCACCTCAGTTATTTGGTAGAGTAGAGCAGTTATGGTCTCATCGTCTAACGGTTAGGACACCAGGTTCTCATCCTGGCAATCTGGGTTCGATTCCCGGTGAGATCACCAGAGAAAATAGCCCAGGCCTAATGGTTTGGGCTATTTTCTTTTGAGCATTTGCGCGGGGAATCGAGGTCGGAGGGTTCGCGTACTGTCAAATCTCCGATTTTACAGTACCTAGCCGATGATAGAACAAAAAACTAAATGGACTGTTATACCATCGAAGCGTCGGAACGGTGGATCGCCAAAAATAGTAATTGGCTCGGCCAACCTCTCCACATTTCCTGATTGTAAATGCTTTCATAGATAGGATACAATCTCAATATGAGTATTAAAAAATTGTATTTGGATAATTTCAGAGGTTTCTTCAATAACGAAGTTTCTATTGGTCAAGTTAACTTTCTGGTAGGCGAAAACAGCTCAGGAAAAACTTCCATCCTAAAGCTACTGACTCTATTAAGCTCTCAAGAATTTTGGCTGCGAGGATTATTTAGGAACACGGATATCGATTTTAATTATTTTGGGGACATACATACAAAAATAAATAATAAAGACGGAGTGTCTTTATTAGGATTGGAGGTAGTAGACGAGCTACAAAAGATTGAAACTAGAATCTTATTTGAACTAAGTCCAGATGAAAACCATAACACAAGAATAAGCGCATTGAAGTTTTATAAGTATGGGGAAGAATTTCATGCAAGAATTAATGACAAATCAGACGAAATAAGATACTCGTCATTAAGAAAATCTCCGTCACGCGTAAACTCTTTTTCTAGTTGGTGTAGGGTCGGTGTAGAGATAGAGGGTCTTGTTTTAATTGAAAACGAACAAGACGTTTATGTGCCTAGTTATGACTCGCCGTACTTTTTCATCGATAGAGTCGCCAAAAAAACTACACAGTTCGATAAAGACAAGAAACAACGTGAGCTTAATATTATTCCGTTTGATCTATTCATGGGGTCTGGATATAGATGGATTGCTCCTATTCGTATGAAGCCTCAAAAAACATACGACGAAAATATTTACGACTATTCATCAGACGGGTCGCATGTGCCATACATACTAAAGTCTATTATTAATAGCTCCAGGACAAAAAAATCAAACAAAATTATCAAAGCCCTCAGAAGCTTCGGCAAGGAGAGTAATCTTTTTGATGATGTCTCTGTAAATGATTTTGGCAGTGAAGGTAATTCTCCATTCTCGATCGAATTAACCCTAAGTAATCAAGGTCGTCAGATAACAAATGTTGGCTACGGGGTGTCTCAAGTATTGCCTATTGTCATTGAAATACTTAACGAAGAGGGTAAGCAGTTCGCCATACAGCAACCAGAAGTCCATCTCCACCCTAAAGCTCAAGCAAGTTTTGGCGAATTTATTTATAATGCAGCTTCAAACAATACTGATTTTTTGATTGAAACACATAGCGATTTTATTGTCGACAGATACAGGCAGAAGTTATCACAGGCGCCGTTAAATAAAACGTCACAAGTATTGTTTTTTGATAGACGAAAAGATAAAAATATTGTTACCGCTATTCCAATCCTGAAAAATGGTCAATATTCGCTAAAACAACCTAAAAAATTTAGAGAGTTTTTCTACAACGAAGCTCTTAAAAATTTGAGTATTTAAGATGTGCATTATTGTCGATATAAATACTTTTGCGGAAGTATTTACTCCGTCAAGTAAAGGTTACACTCACTATTCAATCGTAGGTAAACATATTAGAAGTAATAAATCCAAGTTAATAATTGGTGGGACAAAATTCCTAAGCGAGCTAAGTTACGTTTTACCCGTCTTAGAAGAGCTGAAGATTGCGGGACAAGTCGTTACAGCCGACACTAGTGAGGTCGACAAATTATACGAAAAAATTAAGGCTAGAAGTAAAGATAGCAGGTTTAACGATGAGCACATTGTTGCATTATCTTGTGTAACTCACGCAAAGATAGTATGTACACAAGATAGTAATCTCAGTATGCACCTTCGCACACGAGATTTTTACAATAACGGGATGGACAGACCAAATATATTCAATTCGAAGAGCTCTCCCAAACTTATTCCTCAAGGTGGATTTAAAAAAACCTGCTTACTGTGTAGATAAAGAGTAGTCCCTCCTTAGCCCTAAACCGATTGACAAAAACTCTAAGGCTAAGCTACTTGACCGCAACCAACTCAATATCAAACACTAAATCACTATTCGGTGGGATGTTTGATGCAGCTCGTGCTGAACCGTAGGCCATGGCAGACGGAATAACCAGACGGCGGGTACCGCCAACTTTCATGCCCGGGACACCCTTGGTCCAGCCTGCGATAACTTGATTCAGACCGAACGTAATCGCTTCGCCAAAGTCGTGACTGCTCTGGAATATAGTACCGTCCGCACAGAGCGCACCTGTGTAGTGCGCAGTAATCGTCGCGTTTTCGGGAACTTCAGCTCCGTCGCCAACAACCGTATCGATAATCTGTAGTTCGCTGGCCTTGTCTTTTCCTAGTGGCGTAAAGTTTTGTAGTAATGTACCTTCGAGTTTTTGAGAATTAGTCATAGACCGAGTATACATTACTATATCCTGACAATTTGTTATGCTAAATATATGAAGATATACCTTAGCCATTCGAGTGGTCACGATTACGAAACAGAACTATATCAACCTTTGCGTCAATTGTCGGTAGCGCACGATATTTACTTTCCGCACGACGAACAAAACAAAGGCGGGGAGTCAAAAGAGGCTATCACCAGCAGCGATTTGGTCCTGGCCGAAGTTTCGCATCCGTCAACTGGTCAGGGGATCGAACTAGGATGGGCAAGCGCCCAAGACATACCTATTGTTTGCTTTCACCGCACAGGTTCAAAAGTATCAAGCGCACTCCAGTTTATTAGCAGTGGCTTCATCGAATATGAATCTACCCAGGACATGGTCGATAAAATTGCATCCAATCTAGAAGAAGCCCAGTTGTCTCAGTAAGCTACATAGCCTGCTATACTATGTATATGAATAACACACCTCTTACAATCGCAGTGCTTGCGGGCACAACACGGGAACAACGACTATCAATACGCGCAGCACAGTACGTAGCTGAAATGGGCAAACAATACGACAACGTTGAAATAATCTTTGTCGACCCCAAAGATTTTACCTTTAACGGCGACGGAAACGATCCCGAAGGCAAAGACCCACGCTACGGCGAAATCATCACCAAAGCCGACGCGTTCTTTATTGTCACGCCAGAATACAACCACAGTATCCCAGGCAGCCTCAAACGCATGTTGGACAGCGAATACGGACCATACTTGCACAAACCAGTAGCACTTGCTGGCGTTAGCAACGGACCATGGGGCGGAGTACGCGTTTGCGAAGCATTACTGCCAGTTTGTCACCGATTGGGAATGGTGAATATCTTGCCCGAACTATACTTTCCAAAAGTCCAAGACATCTTTGACGAATCAGGTGCAATCAACGACGAATTTACCGAAATGTATACCAAAAACGTTGGCAAAGCATACGACGAACTGACCTGGTTCGCACGTCTGCTAAAAGGAGCTCGCTCATGACAACCGAACGTAAACTACAAATTGGTGTTTGGATAGGGACGGGCGTACTGGTTGCACTTGCTATCCTGCGTTGGACACAAGTACGACTCGGCGATGGAGAATTAGGACAATATGAATTATTCCCGCTGTTTGGTCTGCTAGCGTTCACACTGATGTTCACTCACTTCGTCAGCGGAGCAATTCGTCGTTTGGTCGGTGCCAAAGAAGGCACATTACGAACGTTCTTCACCGTCACAAACTGGTTAGTGCTGGCGTTTATCTTGCTGCATCCTGGAATCTTTATGTTCACACTGTGGGCAGATGGCCTCGGCTTCCCACCAACAAGTTATCTGTCGATATACGTCGACTTGGGCGCACGAATTGCGCTGTTCTTGGGTACGCTTAGCCTCGTTGCGTTCTTGGCATACGAACTACGTCGAAAGTTCCGAAAAGCATCATGGTGGCGTTTCGTCGAATACGCCAATATTGCCGCAATGTTTGCTATTTTGTTCCACGCGCTGACACTGGGTGGTGAAGTCGCATCAGGCTGGTTCCAAACTGTATGGATTGTCTATGGCATTACTTTGGCAGCATCGATAGGATATAATTATTACTATAACCATAAGAATAAACAGGAGAAACGTCGTGCCTAAACCACTCATAGCAATCATCGCAGTTGTCATTATCGCCCTAGGAGGCCTTGGTACATGGTGGTTTTTGACCGCCCAGCCAAACGAGACAGCTGAAAAAATAGGAAGTTCGACTTCGACAACACAGACACCACCACCAGCTAGCACCGCTGAAGAGCCCGTCACTGGTGTCCTGATCGTATTTACCGATAGTGGCTTTGAACGACAGAACTATACAGTTCCCTCTGGAGAGACCGTCACCGTCAAAAACGAATCATCGATGGTGGTAGAGTTTTCATCAGACGAGCACCCGACCCATACAGACAACTCTGAACTCAACATGAATGCACTACAACCTGGCGAACAAGACACTATCACGCCAGAGCGGGCAGGCGAGTGGGGCATCCATGACCACGAACACCCTGAATTCACGACAACACTGACAGTAATTGAATAGTTATGATTTCATTTGTCTACTTTGACCTCGGCGGCGTCGTAGTTGATGACTTTAGCGGCAATAACAAATGGCAAGAACTTGGCGAGGAGATGGGGCTGTCGGCAGACAAGCGAGAGGGATTTAAGGATTTTTGGACTCGGTACGAAAAAGAGTTCTGTACGACACACGAAATTGATACATTCCTCCCAAACCTTGAACAGACAATTAGCATCAAATTACCCGACGGCTTTTCGTTACTGAAAGCTCTGGTTGATCGTTTTTACACGAACGAACCAATCTGGCCAGTTATTACTGACATGCAGTCAAAGACGCGCATTGGACTCCTGACGAATGCTTCACCCAAGATGTTAGACTTGATTAACCAAAAGGGGATCCTGCCAGACGTAGAGTGGGATCAAGTCGTTGACTCCAGCGTAGAACACGTTATGAAGCCCGATCCACGTATCTTTCAAATCGCCGAGGAGCGCGCAGGCGTACCGGGTAGTGAAATCTTATTTATTGACAACAAAGAAAGCCACTGCGATACAGCACGGGCATTTGGTTGGCAAACGTTCTACTATGACTCTGCCGACCGCGCACAATCAGCGCACGAATTAGCTGACTTTCTCAAATCCCAACAATTTTCTCGATAACTACACTTGTAAAAACATGCTCTAATCCTCATAATAACCATCCGTAAAGTAGTGTTATAGGAAACCTGAATGACAGAACCAACAAATCCAGTTCTATACAAAGAAATGCTGTTCACCACGGCCGAAGTTGAAGCACGTATCAGCGAGATGGCAGCCGAAATTATCAAAAAGTACGACTCTGCTACGACAATCTTTGTGAGCCTACTTAACGGCGCCCAACCATTCAGCTCAAAACTGATGTTTGCTATAGCTACACTCGATCCAAACTTCCACCCGAACGTACAGTCTATGATTGTCAGCCGATATGGCCCCAGCCGCGAACCAGGACCTCTACGCTTGGTCACTGACATTCCGCCTAGCTACCGTGATTTGAGTGGTTATAACGTCGTATTACTCGACGACCTAATCGACGCAGGCGACACATTGGGCTTCGCTAAAGAACATCTACTAAGCTACGGCGCTCAACACGTCGAAAGTATTGTGTTAGTGAAAAAGATGAAAGTGCCAACACCTACAAATGACGGCGACGTCGTTATGCACGGCTTTGAAGCACCTGATGCTTGGCTCACAGGCATGGGCATGGACGACGAACGTCTCGGATCTGAAGGCAATCGCTGGGCGGGTTGGATCGCTATCGCCAACCAATAGTCCTATTGTAAAAATAAAGCATAATCGTCATAATAACCCCTAGCAACCGTCGAAGAAATAGGGGGCACTATTCAACCAGTCGCGTTAACTCGTTTTTGGCATCGCCGTATCTGTGAGGCGACTCTTTTGGTGTCGGCTGGTGTTATTTTGCTGTATTTCCTTCCGTACTTTAGCACCGACGTAGCAGCGGCATTTTTGGTCAGCATTCCAGTCCTAGTCATCGCCAGTTTGACGGCAATCTTTAGTGTCGTAACGTACCTTTGGATCCCCAAAAAGACTACGATGCAAGCGGCTTTATTGATATATCTATTGCTAGCTGCGACCGCTGCAGGACTCATTTTTACCACTGGTGGCACGGCATCACCGTTTATTGCACTATGGATGTTGGTCGCTGTGTTTGCAGGAGTATTCGGTATCTGGGGATTACTGCCAATATTACTCGGTATCACCGCATTCGTAGCATACGAATACCTACATCAGCGCTTTGGTGTAGAGTTAATCGTTCTGGTTAGCTTTGCAGGCATATTACCACTCATCGCCAGCTTTATTATTTGGCACAATAAAGGCAAAGAGGAAGGCGAAGGAGGGGATCGTGCCTACAAAGACCTCGCCAACGAGCTAACGCAGGTTGCAACCCAGTCAGAAGTGGTGATTAACGCCATCGGCGACGGCGTCATGGCAATCGACAGTCAGGGTATCATCCAGCTTATTAACCCAGCCGCTCAGCGCATTTTGGGTTGGGGCAAACAAGACTCGCTAGCACTCAGTTACAAATCAGTTCTACAACTGACCAACCTGGCAAACGAGCCGCTTGATGACACTACCAACCCTGTACAGCAAGTTCTCAACACCAATCAACAAATCCGTAATGACGACGTCATGATCGTTACTCATAGTGGCAAAAAGATTATGGGGTCACTTGTCATTTCACCAATAGGTGACGTAGGATCAGGTGCGATTATCGTGTTTCGTGATGTCACCAAGGAAAAAGCTGAGGAGCGCGAACAAGCCGAGTTCATCAGCACCGCCAGTCACGAAATGCGCACACCTGTCGCCTCAATCGAAGGCTTCCTTGGCCTAGCGCTCAACCCAAACACCGCACAAATCGACGACAAGGCGCGTGATTTCATAATGAAGGCACACGAATCCACCAAACACCTCGGACGACTCTTCCAGGACCTGTTAGATGTGTCCAAAGCCGAAGACGGACGTCTGGCTAATATTCCCAAAGTTGTAGATCTTATTGCGTTCACACACGACGTACTGCAGGGCTTGCAACAAAAGGCAACCGACAAAGGACTGAAGCTAACCTACAAACCACTCCCTGACGACGGAACAAAGCACGTCGCCCCCGTATATAACGTTAATCTCGATAACGATCATATCCGTGAAGTCGTTAATAACCTAACTGAAAATGCTATCAAATATACCCCCGCAGGCGAAGTCATCGTCGACGTTACAGGCACCGACGACAAGGTTACTATCAGTATCAAGGACAGCGGTATAGGTATCCCGTCCGAAGATATGCCTCATTTGTTCCAGAAGTTCTATCGCGTCGATAATGTCGAAACTAACCAGATTGGCGGCACCGGTCTAGGGTTATACCTTTGTCGCCGTCTTGTCGAGACAATGGGTGGACGTATCTGGGCGGAGAGCGAATACAAAAAGGGAAGTACGTTTTACGTTGAATTGCCTCGCATTAGCGCTCAGGAAGCCGCTGATCTGTCTGAACAGCAGGCCAAAGCCGCTCAAGAAGAAGCCGCCAAAGCAGCTAGCGCGCCCGCAGCACCAGCAACGTTTGACCCTAACACTCCTGTTCCTACAGCCCCCGAATCAACCACGTCCGCTACTTCTACCGCGGCACCAGCTGCGCAAGCAGCAACAACCGTACCGCGCGGTGAGAGCCTGACGCCTGAACAAAAAGCTGCACAGGTTGCAAAGCTAAAAGCGATGATCAAAGACCAAACAGCAACAGAGGCAACAACTTCGCCAGAACCAGCCCCAGCAGCGCCACCACCAGTAGCGGCTCCTGCGCCTACCGCGCCACCAGCGCGATCAGCCACTGTTTCGATTCCTGTCCGTGATGCACCAAGCAATCCGCAAACATAAGAACTATAGTATTTTTTTAGTACCTCGGGTACAATAGGGGTAAATATGACAAAAATTTTGTTAGTAGAAGATGACAAGAGTTTGCGTGAGATTTACGGCGTCCGCTTGATTGCAGAAGGCTACGAAATTATCTCAGCAGGCGACGGCGAAGAGGCTTTGGCTCTCGCTATTAAAGAACGACCTAATCTGATTGTAAGCGACGTTATGATGCCAAAGATCAGTGGTTTTGACATGCTTGATATTTTGCGTAGCACGACCGAAACCAAAGACGTAAAGGTTATTATGATGACCGCTCTCAGTAGCGACGACCAACGTGCACGTGGCGAATCATTAGGCGCAGATCGCTACTTGGTCAAATCACAGGTTGGCATCGAGGACGTTGTTCGTACTGTTCACGAGGTACTCGGTGACGGCGTAGCAACACCTCAGTCAGCAGCCCAGGTGTTCGGTACTCCAGCGCCGTCAGCCGTTCCTGCGGCGCCAGCTGGACCTGTCCCGACTCCAGTCAACGGTACACCTGCTGCTACGCCAGTTACTCCTGCAGCGCCTTCAGCAGCTCCTGAGCCCGCTATGACACCTCCCGAACCAGCAGCGCCTGTTGCACCAGCACCAATTCCGACGCCAACACAGCCGCCTGTTATCAACACACCACCTCCAGCACCTGTTGCACCACCTGTCGCCCCAACCCCTGCGCCTCAGCCGTTTGCACCCGCACCAAACCCACTACCACAGCCCACAGCACCGTTCTCGTCAAACCGCCCAGGCTCAGTCGGTGGTGATCGTGTGATTGCTCCTTTGACAGAACAACCACCAACAGTCGACATTGCTAATCTGATGAACCAAGAACTCTCAGGCGCCGACGCCGCCGCAGCACCCGCCCCAACTCCTGCGCCAGCCGCACCGCCGCAGCCTACTCCAGCGCCCGCTCCTGACATGAGCGCGCCTCAGCCACCTCAGCAGTAGTTCTCTCTCATCTGTTATACTAATAGGAATGGATTCCGATCAGCCACTTGAACGACTCAACAAACACCTTGCTCTGCAGCTAGGTGTTTCTCGTCGTGAAGCCGATAATCTAATCGACGAAGGAAGTGTCAC
>CAZDKN010000025.1:0-9317 GCA_964506065.1 uncultured Saccharimonas sp. (SeqCode)
AAATTAGATATGCGAACGCTGACCGGTAAGAAAGTTGTTGGGCTGCGTAAAGCAGGGATCGTACCAAGCGTCGTATACGGTGGCTCGTCGGATCCAATTTCAACCCAATCAGGCGTTGTCGAGACGACAAAAGTTGCTCACACCGCAGGCAAGCACTCACCAGTAGACCTCATTATTGACGGCAAAAAAACACTTGCTATTATCAAGGCGATTGACATGGACCCTGTAAAACACGTTTTGCGTCACGTAGCCTTTCATACCATTAACAAGAACGACAAGATTGTCACCGAAGTTCCAATTATCCTCATTGGCTTGGGCGAAAGCGCTGCCGAACGAGCAGGCCTGGTCGTTTTACAGGCAATTGAGAAAATTGAAATCCGTGCATTACCAGCTAATCTACCTGAATCTATCGAGATGTCAATCATTGACCTAGCTACCGACGAAGATAAACTGACTGTCGGTGATATTACGCTCCCAGAAGGTGTCGAATTCGCTGATCATGAACAAGACCTCGATCTCGTAATTGCTAACGTATACGAGCCGTCTGCCCTGCAAGCTGCCAACGACGCAGCTGGTGGCGATGCTGAACCTGAAGAGGCCGAAGATGTTGCCGCAGACAACGGCGAAGCACCTGCTGCTGACGCCGCTAAAAGCGAAGAAACCGAAAAAGCAGAGTAGTTACTCTTGGATAAATCCACCAGATTGGTGTGACCATAACGAGGCATACGTACCGTCGAGCTTGATTAGCTCGGCGTGCGTACCTTGCTCGATAATCTTACCGTTATCAATAACGACAATCCGATCAAGTTTGGCGATGGTTGACAGGCGGTGAGCTACAACGACACTTGTGCGCTTCTTCATTAGCTCGGTGAGCGATGCCTGAATTAACTTTTCACTGGCGCTATCAAGCGCGGAGGTAGCTTCGTCTAGTACCAGTATAGGAGCGTTCTTTAAAATTGCACGCGCAATCGCGATACGCTGACGCTGACCACCCGATAGCTTGACGCCACGTTCACCAACGATGGTATCGAGGCCGTTTGGTAGCTTTTCAATAAACTCCAGGGCGTGTGCTCTTTTGACTGCATCCATGATTTCGTCGTCAGTCGCATCTGGCTTGCCATAGGCGATATTTTCGCGTAGTGATCGGTGGAACAAATATGCCTCTTGCGGGACATACGATATTGCTTTATGCAAACTTTCTTGCGTGACTTCACTTATATCTTGACCGTCAATTGCAATCGAGCCTGATTGAATGTCTGCGAACCTAAGTAGTAATTTGCTCAGCGTTGTTTTGCCGCCACCGCTATGACCAGCAAGGCCAATACTTTCGCCTGGCTTGATGTTGAGCGAGAAATCGTTGATGACAATCTCGTTATCGTTGTCTTTGTAAGAGAAGTTTACTGTATCAAATGTAATTTCTCCGCGCTTTACCTTGAGGGCTGTTGCATTTTTCTTATCAACAACCTCAGCCTCCATCTCTAAAACCTCAGTTATATTGGCGGCATCCAATAAGGACTGTTCAATGCTACGTATGATTGGTGTGATTTCGAATAGTGAACTGGTAAGGCGCCCCAGGTAAGTAACCGTAAAGATAACGAGTGCTATTGATATTAACTGTGCTTCAAATAACAAGATACAAATTAACAGCGTAACAATTTGAAGCGAAAAGAGAATAATCTGTCGTATGAACGACTCTCTGGTAATGATAGTGATTTCTCTCCCTGCGACGCGTTCTATGCTGAGTCGTTCGTCCATAACGTTTTTTGCTTCACTTTGCTCTCGTGCAAAGAAACGCACAATTTGGTGGTTACCCAAGATATCAGCAATTGTCCCTGTCAGGCGCGCTGTACGTCGCTTTCGTTCGTTACGTAGAGGGCGTCGATGGTTGACGGAGTGAATGGTGTGGGCTATCAAGAATACACTCATAAATCCTAGAGGCACTAACAAAATAGGCGAGAAGATTGCAATGATGATGAGGCTTGCGACAAAACTGACAATGATGCTGCTTGCGTTGAGGTATAAAGCGTCAAAAAAGACGATGTTAGATCGACTAAAGTTTGTGACGTCTCCTGCGATCGATCCGACTTTTTTGTTAGCAAAAAACTGATCACTATGTTTCATTAGGGCACTAATCGACCGTTTCATGAGTAGGGTTGAAACTTGTTCTTCGTGAATGAATTGACGTCTCACTCCGACACTACCGGCATAACTAGACGCAATGACGGCGACCAACGCGACAGCGAGCATCGCAACTGGTGTTTGCCATTCGCCTGGTTGATTGATGAGATGTTGGACTATGAAACTAAACAGAAGCGGCAAAATAACATAGTTAATTAAACGTTGAAAAACAATAAGCGACGTATATATCGCTACGCCCTTTTTGTCTTTTGACATTTCCTGCCAGTAAAGAGCCAGTGTTTTTCTAGCTGTTGGCGGTTGCTTATACGCGTCTTGTCTGGCCATAATACCTCGTGATCTATCTTGACCTAGTATACAGCTTATTCTTCGATGAACCCACCAGATTGGTGTGACCATAGTTTTGCATAGGCACCTTTGCGTGCCAGGAGTTCGCTATGAGATCCTTGTTCTACGATTGTACCGTTGTCGAGTACGATAATCCTATCCAGTTTGGCGATGGTTGATAGACGGTGAGCTATGACGATACTTGTACGGTCTGCCATCATCTTGGTGAACGCGTCTTGGATGAGCTTTTCGCTTTCGCTGTCTAGGGCGGACGTCGCTTCGTCGAGCAAGAAGATAGGAGCGTCTTTTAAGATCGCTCGTGCGATCGCAATACGCTGACGCTGGCCACCCGATAGTTTGACGCCTCGTTCTCCGACTATTGTATCGAGGCCTTTCGGTAACTTCTCTATAAACTCTAATGCATTGGCTGATTTTGCAGCAGCAAGTATTTCGTCGTCCGTAGCGTCTGGTCTGCTATAGGCAATGTTTTCTCGCAGTGAACGGTGAAACAACATAGGTTCTTGGGGAACGTAGGCGATATGACGACGTAGGTCAGCTTGGGTAATACTGTCGATAGGTTGACCATCAATCATTATCTGACCACTATCGACGTCGCTAAAGCGAAGGAGCAGGCGGGTAAGGGTTGTCTTGCCGGAACCTGATCGCCCAACCAGACCGATTCTTTCGCCTGGTTTAATATTGAGCGAAAAGTCTCGAAAGAGCGCTTCGTCGTTTTCTTCGTGTGTGAAAGTAACGTGCTCGAACACGACATTGCCGTCTTTGATATTTGCTGGTGCGGGGTTTTCAACGTCCTTTAACTCTATTTGTTCGTCTAGGGTGCTGATCATTGGTCCCGCATCACCGATAATACGAACATAGGTTCTGGTGATATTGCCAACATTCCATAACTGGGCGACGACGTTAAGTGTGTAGATAATCACCAAATAAACGATACCAATACTAGCGATGTGGTATTGAGTCGCAAGGACAGCCGCGATAAAGGCCGCTATGTTCATCACTGTCATCATTGCCCCGAACGAGCCCGTAATGAGCAGGACGCTGCGCATTTCCCTCATACTTGCTTTACGTAGGATGGCTAATAGTTTTTTGTAACTTTTGAGTTCTCGCGATTCTGCAGAAAATGATTTGACGATGGCGATATTACTGACGACGTCTGCGTAGTACGCCGTTGCTGCACTTGATTTTTCAGCGACTTCACGGCTGATCGGTGCAATTGACGACTGCAGTCTGACGATGACAATGATAATGATGACCGAAAGTATTGCCAGCACGATTGCGTATTGCCAGAATATAAAGGCAAGCGCCGTACAGACCGCCAAAATAGTTGCAATGATAGGCACTGCTGTAAAAACAATCGTGTCCCAGAACCGCTCAATCGATCCGTTGAGCTTGCTGGCATTACTCACCATACTGCCGCTCATATTGTTGGCGTGATATCCCATGCTTTTTTGGGTGAGGTGATTGAGGATACGGGCTGCGACGGTTGCTTGCATTCTGGTTTGGGCAAAGTACGCCATAGCAATCGTGAGACGTATTGCAATCACATCACCAACAATCAAAATAAGTGCATAGCCAACGAGTAACCCAACACTGCCCTCTAAGGTTGCCGTACCTGAAGCAACCTGGGTTAGTAATTGCGAAACGAAAATTGGAGCGATGGTTGTCGTTGCGATAGCAAACAAAATTTGAGTAATTATCATCGCCCAGCTAAGTACAGGAGCTATTTTGCGCAGCTCAAATAAATACTGTATGACGCGTTTGGACGAATGTTGTTTAACCATTGCTTACTCTAGTATAATATAGTGTGATGCAAAAAATTCTGCTCTATTATAAATTCACTCCAATCGCTGACCCAGCGGCTGTTCGTTTATGGCAAAAAACGCTCACAGAAAGTCTAAATCTGCGTGGTCGGATCCTTGTGTCACGACACGGGATTAATGGGACTGTTGGCGGCGAAATGGATGACCTAAAGAAGTATATTAAAGCGACCAAAGAATTTGCTGGGTTCAAAGACATTATGTTCAAATGGAGCGACGGATCCCGTGAAGATTTTCCGCGCATGAGCGTCAAGGTGCGTCGCGAACTTGTTGGGTTTAAAAACAGCGATGATGAGTTCGATGTCGACGAGCATGGTGTGATTGGCGGCGGCGTGCACCTAAAACCCAAGCAAGTGCACGAACTGGTTGAAAAGTACGGTGACGATGTGGTGTTCTTTGATGGACGCAATGAGCACGAAGCGAAAATAGGCAGATTCAAAAATGCAATTGTTCCCAACACCAATACGTCTCGAGATTTCATAGCAGAGTTAGAAAGCGACAAATACGATGATTTGAAAAACAAGAAGATCGTGACATATTGCACAGGTGGTATTCGTTGCGAAGTGATTTCAAGTATGATGAAAAAACGTGGATTCAACGAAGTGTACCAAATTGATGGGGGTATCGTGAAGTACGGCGAAGCGTATGGTGACGATGGACTGTGGGAAGGAAGTTTAAGGGTTTTTGATAATCGCATGACAGTTGATTTTAGCGACCATGCCAAAACAATTGGTAGGTGTAGTCACTGCGAGGGTCCGACGAACAACTTTGAAAACTGTGCTTGGGCGAATTGTAATGACCTTGTTCTGATCTGTCTGAACTGCAAACAAAATCCAGACTTACTGTTTCATACCAAAGCCTGTCGTCAGAACGCAATGACGCCCACCGCTGTATAATAAAAGTGTGAACAAGAAACTTGAAGACAAACTAAAAACATTGCCACGTTCGTCTGGCGTCTATTTTCATAAAGACAAATCAGGCGAGATTATTTATGTGGGTAAGGCAGCAGTACTGAATAATCGCGTCAAGCAATACTTCCAAAGTACGCGTGATATGGACGTAAAGACACGTGCACTCGTTGCTGAGATTGATGATACCGACTGGATCGAGACCGAAAGCGAAATTGACGCGTTATTTTTGGAAAGCGAAATGGTCAAACGGTACATGCCTAGGTTTAACATACTGCTTCGTGACGATAAGTCGCAACTGTTCGTGCGGATTGATATGAAAAGTGAGTGGCCACACGTTGCCTTCACGCGTAATCCAGCAGATGACGGAGCGGACTATTACGGTCCTTACTACAATGGTTTTGCAGTTAAAAAGGCGCTCCGTTATCTGCGCAAAGTATTTCCATACTATACGTCTGCACCGAAACATTCAGGACGGCCTGACCTAGACGTGCACATTGGTTTAAGCCCGCGACCAGACACGACAAGTGACGAATATAAGGCGTCACTACGTAAACTTGTTCGATATATTGAAGGCGGTCGCAAAGCGCTAGCCAAAGAGATCGAAAAAGAGATGCAACTGGCGGCAAAATTGCATGATTTTGAGCAAGCAGCCAACTTGCGCAACAAACTACGCGACTTGCGAGAGTTGCAGAGTCGAATAATGTTTGGCGACAAAGAATTCATGGATATTAGCAAGGACAAGGCACTCAGCGACTTGACGGATTTGTTAGGTTTGAAGAAAATTCCAGCGCGAATCGAAGGATACGACATATCTCACATGAGTGGGACTAATGTAGTTGCGAGTATGGTGGTATTTAGTAACGGTGTCAGCGACCGTGCAAACTACCGCAAGTTTAAGACTAAAATTGAACATAATAATGACTTTTATAATATGAACGAAACGTTGATACGACGACTGAGCGAAAAAAATCTCAAATCATGGGGCATACCCGACTTGATTTTAATTGACGGAGGAAAGGGTCAACTTGATGCCGCCCTCCAAGCACGCGATTCATTCTTAGGTCTGACTTCGAAAGATCGTGATGCAAATCATTTGCAAGGCCTGGCCTTGCAACGCACTAAACTTCCGTTTATTGGGTTGGCGAAGCGAGAAGAGCAGATTGTGGTGCATCACGAAAAATCACTCGTTACTATTAACAAGAATAAGCTCCAAGAACTTGACGGCTACACGACAGTAACAGACGACTTCACTCTGATTAACTTACCACACGCGACTCACATCGTTAAACTTCTGCAACGGATTCGAGACGAATCCCATCGCTTTGCGGTTAGCTACCACACTGTTTTGAAACGCGCGAAGCAGACTGCCAGTAGTTTGGACGATATTCCAGGAATTGGGCCAGTGACGCGACGTGCGCTGATAAAGAAATTCGGTAGTTTGCGTGGCGTCAGAGCTGCTAGTCAACAAGAATTAATAGACACCATCGGTCCATCCAAAGCGACACAGATCCTCCCTTATTTGCAAACGCTATAACCCTTATGTTATAGTTGCAACAAATAAGGATTTTCCTGTATGCATACACTAAAACCAACAAAAATTGCAAAACACGGCTTCACTATAGTTGAACTGCTGGTTGTCATCTCGATCGTTGGTATCCTCGCCACTATATCTGTTGTGGGGTATGGCGCATGGAGAAATTCTGCCATCGCAACTCAGGTTAAGAGTGATTTGAACTCTGTGGCGGCGGCTATGGAAGATGCCCGAACGTTTAACAACGGATATCCTACAACCTTACCAACAAATGTAACAACGAGTGAAAATGTAACCCTGATCCTTGCAGCGGGCTCGACGGAGACGGCTTATTGTGTTGACGGAGCTAGCAGTGATAATCCAACACTAACATACTACGTTGCCTCAGAGAGCAAGGACCAGGGAGCTTTAGATGGAACGTGTGCTGATAGGCCAGGGCAAACAGTACCGTCTGTGCCAACTGGTCTCGCTGTGACGAACTCAACTAGTACTGTCGTTAGCTTGTCTTGGACGGCGTCAACGAACTTCCCGCTGTCTTACACTGCACAGTGTGCCTCGGATGCTGCATTCATCACTGGACTCAAGCAAACCACAGTCTCTACGACAACTGCAGATGTTACGGGCTTGAATGCTTCTACATCCCACCATTGCCGAGTTAATGCCACTAATGGAGCAGGCACTAGTGCTTGGTCAACATACATCAATAGTAGTACAGGCGCCTACGGCTGTTCGGATACAGGGCAATATGGCACATACCCAGATTGTTACGCTTACGATGCACTTCCGATTGCTAGTTCTATTGAAGGTTACTGGACTGAGGCTCCAGACGGGTACCTCCTCGAAGATGGTGCAGCCATTTCTCGTACAACATATGCCGACTTATTTGCGGTAATTGGCACTACGTTTGGTTCTGGTGATGGCTCGACCACTTTCAATCTTCCTGATTCACGCGGACGCACAGCTGTTAACCTCAACCCAAGTGACTCAGAATTCGACGTCATAGGCGAAAAGCCAGGATCAAAGACAGAAGCGCTTACCATTGCTCAAATGCCATCCCATACACACACCCAGAACTCCCACAACCATACCCAGAATGCTCACAACCATGCAAATCCCGTAGCAGTTGTTTATGGAGGAAACGCGGCAACATATAGGTCTGCTTTTGCTACCAATTCTTCGTTTTGGTCTTCGGGAGATGGGAATAACCCAGCCGTATCCAGAACCGCAACAAACAACGCTACTACAGCAACTAACCAGAATACTGGCGATGGTGATACGCATAACAACATACAACCGTCTATAGTGAAGACGTTTGCGATTAAGTACCGTCCATCGACGGGATCCGGATCAATGCTACCAGCGGGCACATCAGTTCATGGCTATTGGACGACTGCGCCAACTGGTTATCTCCTTGAAAACGGGGCGGCTGTTTCAAGAACAACGTACTCAGATCTTTTTGCAGTAACTGGTACAACTCACGGCGCAGGCAATGGCTCGACCACTTTCAATCTTCCTGATTCACGCGGACGCACAGCTGTTAACCTCAACCCAAGTGACTCAGAATTCGACGTCATAGGCGAAAAGCCAGGATCAAAGACAGAAGCGCTTACCATTGCTCAAATGCCATCCCATACACACACCCAGAACTCCCACAACCATACCCAGAATGCTCACAACCATGCAAATCCCGTAGCAGTTGTTTATGGAGGAAACGCGGCAACATATAGGTCTGCTTTTGCTACCAATTCTTCGTTTTGGTCTTCGGGAGATGGGAATAACCCAGCCGTATCCAGAACCGCAACAAACAACGCTACTACAGCAACTAACCAGAATACTGGCGATGGTGATACGCATAACAACATACAACCGTCTATAGTGAAGACGTCAGTCATCAAACATACGCCTGCAACGGGGTCAGTCGAGGCGTCAGCGGTAGGAGGTTCAATTGAAGGCTATTGGACGACTGCGCCAACTGGTTATCTCCTTGAAAACGGGGCGGCTGTCTCAAGGACTACTTATTCGGATCTCTTCGCAGTAATCGGCACAACGTATGGTGCAGGTAATGGCTCCACTACGTTTAACCTTCCTGATTCACGTGGTCGCACAACCGTCAATCGCAACCCAAGTGATACCGAATTTGATGTAATGGGAGAGAAGTATGGTGCGAAAACGCATATACTTACCGTTGCCGAAATGGCATTACATACACACACCCAAGATTCCCACAACCATACCCAGAATGCTCACAGCCACGCAAATCCCGTAGCAGTTGTTTATGGAGGAAACGCATCAACGTATAGGTCTATGTTTGCGACTAACTCAAACTGGTGGTCTACAGCAGACTCGAATAACGCAACGGCAGACACAACCGCAACAAACAACGCCACCACAGCAACTAACCAGAACACTGGTGGCGGTGCTGCGCATAACGAAATTCAACCTTCAATAGTGAAGATGTTTGCGATTAAGTACTGAGAGCACTGCTATACTCAGTAGTAATGAAAAAGAATTTTTTTCAAAGCAACCAGCAACGGCTATTTAAGGCGCTTGGCAGAGGTGTATGTGTTATATCGG
>CAZDKN010000026.1:0-9261 GCA_964506065.1 uncultured Saccharimonas sp. (SeqCode)
AGAAACAAACCTTGATAAGCTTGCTGTGACGATTGAGACTGATGGTTCAGTTACTCCGCGCGCTGCTTTTGAAGAGGCTGCTGCGATCTTGGTTAACCAGTACACTGCGCTAGCAGGCAGCACCACCGTTGAAGCAGCTCCAGCGCTTGGACAAGACCTTGACGACGAGACAAGTGAGCTCAACACCCCTATTGAAGAGTTGAACCTGACTGCTCGCACCGCTAATGCGCTTATCAACAATGATATCCGTACTGTGCACGATTTGGTGACGTTAAGTGAGCAAGATCTTCGCGAGCTGAAGGGCTTTGGTTCAAAAGCTTTGGACGAAGTTAAAGATAAGTTAGCAGAACTGGAACTTTAGATATGCACAGACACAGTTATATAGGACGTAAATTTGGCCGTGAGCGTGACCAGCGTAAAGCGCTTCTTAAAGGCTTGGCGACTAGCCTTGTCGAGCATGGCAAGATTGAGACAACTTACCCGAAGGCAAAAGAACTTGTTCGTTACATCGAAAAAGTGATCACTAAAGCTAAAAAGGGTACATTACAAGGCCGTCGTCAGGTGATTGCAGCACTTTCAACGCAATCTGCAGCTATGAAGTTGGTTGACGAAATTGTACCTCAGATTTCAGGGCGTAACAGTGGACACGTTCGTGTAGAACGAACAAAAATCCGTGTTGGTGATGGCACGCAAATGGCGACAATTAGCTTTGTTGATGAACTGACTTCTACTCCAGCACCAATGGCTGAAGAGGTCGTGGAGACACCAAAGACAGAGAAAAAGACTACAGTAAAGAAAGTTAAGGCGGCAGCATAATGGTTAACGCAAAGACATATTCACAAAAGCCATCAGAGGTAACTCGTCGATGGATTCTGATTGACGCATCAAGCGCGCCACTAGGGCGCGTCGCCACAACGATCTCGAAGTACTTAATTGGTAAATACAAACCAACCTTTACTGCGCATGTTGACGGTGGTGACTACGTTGTTGTTATCAACGCTGCGGAGGTTGTTGTTACTGGACAAAAAGAAAGCGATAAGAAATACTACCATCATTCAGGATTTCCTGGCGGCATTCGCGACGAGAGCTTGTCCGAGCTTCGCACGAAGTACCCAGAGCGTATTGTTATCGAAGCAGTTAAGGGTATGATTCCTAAAAATAAGCTTGCAGCTGACCGCCTAGGACGCCTACGCGTATTCGCTGGTAGTGAACACCCACACGCACCACAAACCCCAGAGAAAGTAGAGGTTACATTCTAATGGCTGAATCTAAATATCTATACGGTCTAGGACGACGCAAAAGCGCAACAGCGTCTGCACGTCTGTACACTGGTAAAGGTAAAGTAACAATTAACGACAAGCCTGCTACTGAGTACTTTAGCGAGAACAAGACTCACGCGGCTGAGATCACCGATCCACTAGCTCTTGTGAATAAGCAAAAAGACTTTGACGTAACTATACTCGTCAAAGGTGGCGGTATTGCAGGTCAAGTTGACGCCATTAAGCTGGCTATTGCCAAAGCGCTTACAGCTGGACATGCTGATCTTCGTTCTACGCTTAAAAAAGCAGAGTTCCTTAAGCGTGACTCACGCGAGAAAGAACGCAAGAAATACGGTCTTCGTTCTGCCCGTAAACGCGAACAATTCTCGAAGCGTTAACCCAAATATCCCCGCAAGTCGGGGATATTTTGTTGAGAACACCTGCCTAGCTGGTGCATGGTACAATAGTAACCATGAGTTTTATGGATTTTATTGGCCATCCTATCGTACAAATTATCGTCATAGTTATCATGACATTCTTTGTACATCATTTTATAGGTATCATAGTAAAAAATTTCGTTCATCGTCTATTGATGCGTCATGAGTTCGAGACACAAACGGACCGCATGAAGCAAGAAGACACATTAAGAAGTATCTTTAAGACAGGGTTAGGGCTAGTAATATGGCTGGTAGCAATTGGTTTGATACTGAACGTTCTGCATGTAAACTTAGCTCAAGTCGCGGCAGGCGCGGGCTTTTTGGGGATTATCATTGGGCTCGGTGCGCAGGCAACAATACGTGACTACTTAGCAGGAATTTTCATACTAACCGAGAATCAATACCGAATAGGTGACATCGTGACACTTGCTGGCGGCGGCGTTGGCCAAGAGACCTCTGGTGTTATAGAAGATATTTCACTGCGCATTACTAAGCTACGCGATTTGGACGGAACTCTTCATATCATTCGTAACGGCGAAGCGAGTATTGTCACGAACCGAACATACAAATACTCAAGCGTGGTTATCGACGTGGGCGTTGCCTATGACAGTGATATTGATTTAGTGGAAAAGACGATGAATTCGGTAGGTAAAGGAATGCTTACGGATCCAGAGCTTGCTAAAGTTATTAAAGAACCTATCCAGTTCTTTCGTGTTGATGGTTTTGGTGAAAATGCAGTCATTATCAAGACTCTTGGTAAGGTTACTCCCGCCAAGCAGTGGGATATTGCTGGTGAATACAGGCGCAGACTACTAGCGGCATTTAATAAAAAAGGTATAGAGATAGCGTACCCTCAGGTTGTCGTACACAAACCAAAGGAAAAATAACCCTTTACAGCGCGAATCCGTAATAATATCGTAATAAAGTAATGAACAAACGAACCACACCAGTTAGTAGCTATTGGTTTACCGGCACTCATCGTGACGGTTTGTTCCGTGTTTTGAAATAACACATTCTAGAATTTGAAAATATCGACTAAACCGTCACCAGACGGATTTTTTATTTTTTTAAGAAAGGTTAGTTGATATGACAACAGTAGAACAACAAATAAACACTCGGACAAATGAGATAAGACGTGCGCTCGTATCTGATCCAGAAGCATACGTCGAGTCTATCGGGAAAGAAGACGGACGCAATTTGCCTGAAATTGTCGACAACCCTGAAGCAGGGACGACAGCCTTGCGTCTCGTGATGGGAGCAACAGAAGCAATGCCATTTCGCGCGTTGTCGTACGTCGACAGTTTGCTCCGTGTTGCACGCCGAGTGCCAGCAACTCAAATACAGATTGTACATGCCAATAATCTCGGTAATCGTATAAATGGAGTTAGTCTTTCAAAAAGTAATGAACAGGCTCGGATACTCGCTGAGGAAGTAGAGGCGCATTTGGCGCAGTTTCCTGATTTAGAGTCACGCGTTCTCCATGCAATTGATACTGATATGGACACAGATCGCTACACAGACGTCGTACAGCATGCTTTTGATCGTGATACGGAAATCGCAACACGATTACTTGCCAAGGGAAGTAAGCATGGTGGTGATTCGGTGCGCTACGTGGCAGCGCACTATGCATTTCAAGATACAGATGAGCTAGAGCTTGACCCGATCACTTCAGGTGCACCTGACCAAGTATCGGCAGATCGAATCGTCAGTGTGGGCTGTGGACAGGAGCGTACATTCTATCGTGCGCGTATGGGGATGAGGGCGCTTCTGCAGCCCGATTTCGTGACTGCTCAAGTATTTACACGACATGCTACTCCGCCTTACTACACATCACGAGGAGGTGAACCGAGCTTAGATGAGGGTGCCAGTTTGGCGACACTCGACTCAATTGGCGATCCTGCAGCACGGCGAGACATAGCACACTTTCTCACTATTAATAACGAAGGAGTTCAGTAATGAAAAACCACATAGTAATCATAGGAGGCATGGGTCCACAGGCATCCGCTCATCTGCATTCGTTAATTGTAAATAATGTAGGTAAAAACAAAGCGCCGAACGAATTCCCATACATCTTGCACGCATCTATACCAAGTCCTGACTTTATCGCCACGCCAGAGGCGGCTGACGAAGCGGTCGATATAATCCAAGATTTATGCAGGAGTGTCCCAGTCAAAAGTGCAGCTGCCATTGGAATAGCTTGCAACACCGCACACTTACTACTAGATCGACTGCCCGACCTCCCAAGGCAACACTTTGTGTCGATGATTGAGGCTGTTGCTGACGATATCGCTAGCGCGGGTTACAAAACAGTAGGCCTGCTAGCGTCACCGTTTACGATACAGAGCAGACTATATCATAATGCCCTCGAGAAGCGCGGAGTTGTGGTTGTACAACCGAACAGGACGGGTATCAATCAGCTAAATAGTATTATTCACGACGTAATCGGCAATACGCCACCTAAAGTGCTCCGAGACAAGCTAACTAATGTAGCTCAAACTCTTGAGGAGCAGGGTGTTGACTGCATTTTACTTGGATGTACAGAACTACCATTGGTTGGAATTCGCAGTAAATTGCCAACCATTGACTCACTATCAAGCTTATCAAAGGCAATGCTAGCTCATCATGCGATGACAAAGTAAGGATATGCTCTGCGATGCATGTACGGTATAATAAACGCAATGAGTAAGCCAGTTATTTTGACGGGTATCCGCGCTAATAATGATCTGACGATCGGCAACTATTTTGGTGCGATTCTGCCGATTATTGATATGGCAAAAACACGTTCGGACGAGTTTCAAGTCAATTTGTTTATTCCTGACCTACATAGCTTTACAACACCAATTGACCATAGCCAGTTATACGACCAAATTCTGCACAACGCACGACTGTTTGTAGCGGCTGGCTTGCCACTCGATAACCCTGATATTTATCTCTATCGACAGAGTTACATTTCTGCTCATAGCGAGCTAACATGGATTCTTGACTGTTTCACAGGTTTTGGTGAAATGAGTCGCATGACACAATATAAGGAAAAGTCGGGACAGTTAGGCACTCATGCATATAACAAAACGTTGGAAGAGCTGTCTCGTGAATATCCGGGCCAAAGCTTAGTAAAAGTTATGACGGCTCTAGACGCCTCAAGTAGGGCGACAGAGTCAGTTTCCGTTGGTCTGTTCAACTATCCCGTGTTGATGGCGTCAGATATTTTACTTTATGGAGCTAAGTACGTACCAGTAGGTGAAGACCAGACACAGCATCTTGAATTTGCGCGTGATATTTCAGAGCGATTTAATAACAAGCTAGGCGAGACATTCACTGTACCTGAACCCGTCTCCGCGCAACACAAGTTCTTTGGTAAAGACCAAGGCCTCAGGATCAAAGATTTGATTGATCCGACCAAAAAGATGAGTAAAAGCGACGACTCTGGACGGGGCGTTATTTTCCTGGGTGACGAACCTGCGGTAGCGGCCAAAAAAGTTATGGGTGCAACAACAGATGATCTAGCGTACGTACGCTTCGACCCACAAAATCAGCCAGGCATCAGTAATTTGCTACAAATACTTTCACTGCTCCAGGGTCAGACCCTGGAAGAAACGGCTGCGAAGTTTGAAGGTCAATCAAGTTACGGCGAATTCAAATCAGTTGTCGCTGGTGAAGTTGAGAAGTTTTTGACTGACTTCCAACAAAGTCTTAAGGCAGTAGACGATAGCGCCGTTATCGCCAAGTTAGAGCAATCAGAGCGCGATCTGATACCTGTTGCAAACGCAACGTTATTACGGGCTCAACAAGCCGTCGGTCTGCGACAGAAGGGCTAACCGTGGTTAAGATATCAAGCAGCGACATTATCGCAATCTTGCGTAAGTTTGAGCTGGCAGGTGACGAGAACGTGCCACGTCATGTGTCGATGGTAAAGTTCAGCAACCCTAACCCTAAAAACACCTTGGTGGGTTTTCGGTTTGCCAAGCAACAGTTCTATATCTTGCTCGACGAAGAAGCAGACGATGATGTCAGCTACATCACATCACAGGTACAAACCGATAAGCACGATGTTGTCGGTCAGGTGCTTGAAAACCCAACTGACCACACCACCACGTATGGCGTACCCTTTCACGGCAAGGAAGTCTACTTATTTGAAGTTAAATCACCCAAAACACGCCTTGACCTAGAGCTGGTCGAGCGCTTTCCTAGTATTTCGCGTAGCACTTGGCAAAAGCACATCAAAGCAGGTCATGTAAAGGTTAATGGCGAGCCAGCAACCAGTGCCAAGCAAGAAATTATCGTCACCGATGATATATCAGCTACAATACCCGATGCTACTGACTTCACGGCAAGCGAACTCCCTATTATCTATTTGGATGATAATGTCATTGTCATTAACAAACCTGTCGGGGTGTTGTCACATAGCAAAGGTGCATTAAACGACGAGTTTACTGTTGCAGACTTTTTCTCACGCTACAGCACGTATAACAGCGGCACTAATCGACCAGGCATCGTTCATCGGTTGGATCGTGATACCAGTGGCGTAATGATTGGTGCTCGCAACATTGAGACGGCAACACTATTACAAAAGCAATTTTCTGATCGCAAAACAAAGAAAACCTACGTCGCGGTTCTTGATGGTGTGCCGAAATCGCCGAAAGCACAGATTGATTTACCAATTGGTCGTAACCCGTCCGCGCCCAGTACATTTCGTGTAGACGTAAAAGGTAAGGCAGCGCTTACCAAATACGAAGTGCTAGCGGAGGCAAACAACCGCTCGCTTGTACGTCTAGAGCCTCGTACAGGCCGCACACACCAGTTACGCGTACATATGAAGTACATCAGCGCTCCTATTCTGGGCGATAGAGTATACGGTAAAGAATCAGACCGATTGTATTTACATGCTGCTAGCCTTGAAATAACAATTCCTACCAGCAGTCGACAGACATTTGAGGCACCTGTTCCAAAGCAGTTTACGGATATGTTCCCCGGAGTTTTGTAGTATGATAAAACCTATTATTCATCCAGCGAGCGAATTGACGCTAGCACTTGTGATGAAAAATCTTCCGCATGCGCTACTCTTAACCGGACCAGTGGGGGTAGGTTTGAATGCGATTGCACAATATATTGCACGGCAATCCAAAGCCACGACGTTTACAGTACTACCAGAAAAAGACGACAAGATTGATATCGAAAAGGGCGTTATCAGCATCGATAGCATTCGACGACTGTATACCCAGACACGAGGCATTCAAAATGGAATGCTTGTCATTATTATTGACTACGCTGAACGTATGGGGCGCCCGGCACAAAATGCTTTCCTGAAACTACTGGAAGAACCGGGGAGCAACGTCCACTTTATACTGGCCACACACTCTCCATCAAAACTGCTGACCACAATTACTTCTCGCACGCAGCTACTTGATATTCGCCCGACTACACACGCGCAATCTGAAAAACTATTAGACACGCTAGCTATCAATAATGCTCAAAAACGTACACAACTGCTATTTATGGCTGACGGGCTACCTGCTGAGTTGACTCGGTTGGCGAACGACGACGAATACTTTCAGTCGCAGGCAACTATTGTGCGAGACGCCCGTGATTTGCTGCAGAGTACCACGTACAAGAAACTAGTCATTGCCCACCGCTATAAAGATAATCGACAGGCTGCCTTAACGTTGCTAACATACGCTTCTAGTATCTTGCGTCGGAGCATCAGCGAAAAGCCTCAACCAAGCTTGATTGCTCAAATTGACTCGTTACTATACGCTTACCAGCAGATAGAAGCCAATGGTAACATTCGCCTCTGTATCGCCAGGCTTGTGGTATAATATGTGTACATGTTAGGTCTTATTATTATTGCACTACTGGGTACATGGGCGATCGTGCAACGCCAAACTATTACTGAAGTTGTTGCAGATTTACCGACTAAACTTTCAGAAAAACTTGATCAATTATGGACGATTGCGCAAGAGTCACTGCAGGATCGTAAGTATTTGCGTGCCGAAAAGGCACTTCTGACCATACTTCGCGTTGATGAGCGTAACGCAAGTGCGTATAACCGCCTGGGTATACTATATGCAAAGCAACAAGCGTTCAAAGACGCTATCGAATGCTTTGAGATAGCTCAGTCATTGGAGCCAAGCGCAAGTAGCTTGCATAACGTTGGTCTGATCTACTATGAAACAGAAAACTACGACAAAGCTGCACTGGCGTTTGAGCAAGCGCTTGCTATTGATAATGAGTTAGCCTCGCGTCATATTGCGTATGCAAAAGTTCAAGAAAAGCTTGGTAATGATCGCAAGATGATCGAATCACTAGAAAAGGCAGTGGAACTTGACCCAATCCCTCAGACTCTCACTATATTAGCAGATGCCTACGAACGAACAGGTCAAGTTGATTTGGCTATGACACTTCGTGAAAAAGCTGCAAAAATGATCATTCCGCAGATAACAGCGCGTCGGGTGAAACAACCTCGTCGCGTGGTGATGTAGCCTTTTCTGAGAACACGTCCATTACATCTTGCATGGATTCATGACGCCTAACGGTACGTTGGGTGCTAGCGATAAGGGCGACATAATAATCGCGTGCTTCTTCGTATTTACGGTAGTTTGATATACTTAACTCTCGCATAAATTGTTCGAAACGAGTCTCAATACTCTGAGGAGATTCAGCTTCGCGTGTATCGAACAGTGTAGCCTCGCCTGATAGATCATCTTCGTTATTTAGCGAAGCAAGCCGTTTAGATATATTAGACGTATGAAGCTCACGGATCTTTTTTGCAATGACACCTACGTGAGCTATCTGCTCAGCGCGGTCAGGAGTGTCTGTCCATAATTCTAATACCTCGTCGGGTGTTGGTTGGTGCCCCGCGTCTATAGCAGGTACATTCGGTGTGAAGTTCTTCATAGTGGCATCTACTGCGTCTTCGTAGCTCAAACCAGCATCTCCGAAGTGGAGTCGAGTTACTTTATCGTGAAATCGTTGTTGGTCTTGTGCGGATAAGCCGCTGAGAAAAGATCCGAGGTCAGGTCGTCCCTGAGCGGCAGTATCAACAGCTTCTGTTCCAGATGGTATAGGGTCACCTTGTGGTTCATACACAGTCATTATAATTACAGTATATCACAATTATAACTAAAGGTCAATATTTGCAATAAAATATCCTCACACTAGGTGAGGGTTGTATTTGGTGCTGGAGGTAGGACTCGAACCTACGAAGCCTTACGGCGGGAGATTTACAGTCTCCAGTGATTGCCACTACACGACTCCAGCATGTATGTATCTTAATTTGTGGAGCCGCCTCACGGACTCGAACCGTGGACCTGCTGTTTACAAAACAGCTGCTCTAACCAACTGAGCTAAGGCGGCATAATTATAGGTGTGAAAAGTACGTATCCCTTGTACAGTTGGTTAGAGCATGCTTGTAATAATTACTCGACATTCGTCTCGAACAGCAACTGAGCTAAGGTGGCACATATGCGACAGATACCTATGTATTCTATCTGATAAACGCTGTAGTTTCAAGGTGTTTATGGAGCCACGATTGGGATTTGAACCCAAGACCCCTTCCTTACCATGGAAGT
>CAZDKN010000027.1:0-8944 GCA_964506065.1 uncultured Saccharimonas sp. (SeqCode)
AGCAAACAGAAGTACAGGCAGTATTGCAACAGATGGGTTGGCGGCAGCACCCGTTAGCTGAAATCGCTCCGCCAATAGATCGTAGTTGAACAACGCTGCGAACGCAACCGCAATCAAAAACACGGCAAGCCCGAAGGGTCCAAGTAGTCCGATTGGATGGCGACGCACTGATACAATCACAAATTCGCCTTCGCTCAGGTTAATGTGGGGGTATTGTTGTTTGGAGTGAGAATGCTTAATCTTGGTTGCATCACTCACAAACGGTTTTTCCATCTCGACAGGTCGCGCCATATGAACCACCTGCGTTGCAACTCTCGCTGCGTGTTCTTGTTTTTCACCAACGTTTGGTGGATGCGCATAGAGTGGTCGCCCATCTTTGTCGTAGGCTACTGGCTGATCGTAGTTTTCGTCCGCACTCATCGTGCTTTCATTATATCAATGTTTGTTGATTTTCGTCCGTCTTCCTACCGACATGTTTGTGACCTTTGACCGTAACTCGACGACCGCGCGGAGTTCGTTCTATGAAACCAATTTGCATTAAATATGGTTCGTAAAAATCTTCGATAGTTGTGGCCTCGTCACCAGTCAGCGCCGCAATCGTATTCAGCCCAACTGGATTACTGCCGTAGTTATCAATAATACTTAACAATAAGTTACGGTCGCCTGGATCCAGACCCAGCTCGTCAACCTCTAACATCGCTAGTGCCGAAGTGGTCGTCTGCACGTCAATAATTCCGTCACCATTAACATCGGCATAATCACGCACACGTTTCAGCAGTCGATTCGCGATACGAGGAGTAAGACGCGCACGAGTTGAAAGCATGCTAGCTGCATCTGGATGAATTTTGCTGTCCAAGATACCCGAGGCTCTCGTAATAATTTGCGAAATTTCTTCAGGCGTATAAAACTCCAGTCGGTGGATAAGCCCAAAACGATCACGTAGTGGTGCCGATAATGCACCTGTTCGCGTTGTTGCACCGATGACTGTAAACTTAGGCAAATCCAAACGCACACTGCGCGCGGCAGGACCTTTGCCGATCATGATGTCGAGTTTGAAATCTTCCATCGCACTGTACAGCACCTCTTCGACACTCCGACCCAAGCGATGAATCTCATCAACAAACAATATATCGCCGTCAGAAAGATTCGTCAAAATACTCGCTAGATCTCCTGCACGTTCAATTGCCGGTCCTGACGTAACGCGAATATTCTTGCCCATTTCGTTTGCGATAACGTTTGCCATTGTCGTTTTGCCAAGCCCAGGAGGACCATAAAGCAAAATGTGGTCAAGTGGATCCCCACGCTTTTTGGCGGCTGCAATGGCGAGCTTTAAGTTCTTTTTCAATCGATCCTGACCAACGTACTGCGAAAAGTCCGTAGGGCGAAGCGTTACTTCAATAACTTCTTCGTCCTCGTCTCCATCATGTAAGCTTGTGTCAATAATTCGTTCGATTGCCATTACGCCTCACCTTTGAGTGCTTGTGTTACCCGTTGCGCTGTTGGAATGTCAGTTGGAATATTTTCAAGCGCTTTTGTCCCGTCGGCTAATGTGTAGCCAAGTGCGATCAATGCTTCGAGCGCTTCGTCACTGACCCCAATACCAGACGAGCCAATCTTTCTCGTCAATTGAATCGCCAAGCCAACTTTGTCAGACAGATCAACAACGACGCGCTCGGCAATACGTTTGCCAACGCCCACAGCCTGCGTGATATACGCACTGTCTCCGTTGGCGATTGCATTGCGCACGTGTTCGCTATCACCCACCGATAGAATCGAAAGAGCAGCTTTTGGACCTACACCTTGCACGGTAATCAATAATTCAAATAATTTCTTGGCAGCTAGACTAGAAAAACCAAACAGCTCCTGAGATTGTTCACGAATATGATGATATGTATGAAACTTTACTTGTTCACCCAACACCGCAGAATCAAAATCACCAACAGCAACCTGAACCTCATAGCCAAGGCCGTTGACGTCAACAATAATAGCATTGCCAAACTTCTCGGCTACTACTCCAGATACATGTGCAATCATAGTGCCATTATACGCGACTCATCAGCGAATGGGTAATCGCAGCCGCCAGGGCATCAGCGCAGTCATCAGGTTTTGGTACTTCGGATAATCCCAGTTGCATCCGTACCATTTCCTGGACTTGTTTTTTATCCGCCTTGCCATATCCTGTAACGGTTTGTTTAATTTGCTGAGGTGTATATTCCGACACGGGTAAGCCTGATTTTTGACCTACCAACAGCGCAACTCCTCGCGCTTCAGCAACAGACATGGCAGTTGTAATATTTTGTGAAAAAAAGAGTTTTTCGATAGACATTTGATCTGGTTTTGACTCGGCAATAATATCGGTTAAACTATCAAAAATGTCCTCTAGCCGTTCTCCGTGTGATGTATTCGCTGGAGTTGTTATCACGCCTGCATCGACCAGCTTCATCTTGTCTTTTACTATCTCAATAACGCCAAAGCCCATAATGCCTGTGCCTGGGTCGATGCCGATTATTCTCATGTAGTTAGTATAGTTTATTTTCGTGAATGAAAGAACGTACCGAACCGACGAACCAGCCGCAACACCTCTTCGCGCCATTCCCAACCTGCATACCCTACGGCCACAAGTCCTACTCCTCCCAGCGCCCACCACCCCCAAACTGCACCTGCACTATCAGCGATTGGCTCAACCGCAAAAGCAGCCTCTGGAATAGTACTTGTTACTTTATTCCGACAGCGATTCGTGTCTGGGCTACGCTCTTGATTGTCGCTACAGGATTTTAAATCTCCGTCAGCACTAGCTATTAATCGACAGCGGTTCGTTTCGGGATTGCGATACTGGTTGGCAGCACATGCACCAAGAACATCACCAGCAATATTACGACATCTATTTGTAATCTCACTCCGATACTGACCGTCTTTACATGGAATGAGTGTCGAACCGGTTGTGACAAATAGGCGACAACGGTTTGTTTCGGGATGACGATATTGGTTTGGTGCGCATAGCTTGAGGTCTGTGGCTGCTGTCTCGTCGTCAAACACAAAAGCCGACGGCAGGTTACTTGATCCAGGCGTAGGTTGATCAGTATACTGCCACGCTCCGCCCACAACAGCCCACGCTTGCCCGTCGCCCGCATTACTATACGCAGGCGATTCATCAACAAGTTGGCCATCTGTCGTGACAATAGCTACTTGACCGCTAGTATTAACGAGTGTAAATCCAATATCCACATCCGAAAACGCGACATATCCATTTGACGGCACTTCGCTCCCTTGCGGAAAAGGATACAACTTGGGCGCATCAACACCAACCCTCAACTGATACACCTCCAAACTCACGGCACTAGGATTGGGGTTATATAGCTCAATAAACTCATTACCGCTGTCACTACCAACTGGGTTGGCGAGAAGTTCGTTGATTGTAATAGGAAGGAAGCTCAGAAAGCATTCTTCACTGAGACTCGCGGTATAACCAGTCGGTATGGTGACTTGGACTTCAGGTATGTTGATACATCTATCTTGCTGACATAACCCTAATTCGTCTAGCGCATATCCAAGTGGCATATCAATTTGCATGCCCTCCATATTTGTACATACATCAATAGGTGGTGGGGTGCAGTTACCTTGTTCATCAACGCTATAGTCTAGCGGAAGCTCGTCTTGGATATCAGCAATATTTTTACATAGGTCTTGTCTTTCGTATATTGCACCGTAGCTATACTCTGCGCGAGGAGATACTAATTCGAAGTCGACGCTGTTATCGTCCGTATCTTGTAGTACATATGGAGTGAGCGATAGCTTTCTTTGGATTACTGTGCCGATCGGAGCAGTCATAATAAACAAAGTCTCAGGTGACACAGCCGTCGTACCCCAACCAACCTTGTCAACTTCGTTGTTACTGTCATCGATGATTCTAACATGTCCAGCCGTTGCAGAGAGAGTCGCCGAAAACATTAGATCGCTGCCAAGTGTTGGCTGGCTAGTACTGAGCGCTGTCGAAATCGCAAAAGCAAACGAATGACTGGGTAAGTACAAATGTAGACTGTCGTTTTGTGGTGCAAAGCACCCTAGCTTGCTGCCTATTTGGACTGAGCTTGCGGCAGCATAATATAAACACCAGTTTGTTATCTCTGTGTCAGTATCCGAGTTATTATACAGTTCTATGAATTCGTTCGATGCAGAGATGGCTGAGCCAAGTTGCAGTTGGCTCAGAACAATGTTCTGACTTGCCGCAGATGCGCCTTGAAAACTAAGTCCGCAGATAAATATAGACATTGCAAGCATCACCACCACAAAACGCTTACGCATGGTCAAATAATATAAAAATTCTCAGCAAATTTCAAGCATACTCTCAGCTAAACGTCTATAGTGATGTCCGCATTCGTGTGAACCCCAACGACGTCGTCCAGATCATCTAGACTATCTAGAAGTTTCAAAACTCTTTGAGCTATTTCAGGATCGTCAATTACGATACTAGAATTCGGTACGTATTGTAGCTCCGCCTCGACAATCTCCAAACCTGCATCAAGAATCGCTTGGCGAACTTTAGCGAGTTCTTTCTGCGCGGTATAGACAAGAATCTCACCGTCTTCTTCTACCGCGTCTTCGGCACCAGCATCAAGGACAGCAAGTAGGGCATCTTCGCCGCTGGCTGCAACTCGTATGACACCTTTTCTGCTAAACTGAAATGTCACGCTTCCAGCGTCAGCTACTCGCCCACCATTCTTCGTCAATGTTGAGCGTACCTCTGGAAAAGTACGGTTCTTGTTGTCTGTGGCCGTTTCAATAATAATACCAACCCCACCTGGACCCATTCCTTCATAGGTTGTCTCCTCTAGTACTGCTGCATTCTTGTCCGACACGCGGTCAATCGCACGTTGGATATTAGCTGCAGGCATATTTGCCTGTTTTGCTTTTTCAATCGCCATGGCGAGCGCAGAATTCATTGATGGATCGGTCCCGCTACGGGCAGCAATCGCAATGAGGTTACCGATGCGCGTAAAAATAGCTCCACGCTTTGCGTCTTTGGCGCCTTTTTCTCGTTTAATCGTTGACCACTTACTGTGTCCAGACATACTTAAGTCTCCAATAATTGTCGTATTCCCTCCATTATAACAGATTGAACCCTTACGAACCCTCTGTCCTCGATTCTTAAATTTAGCTGAGCAAGGGTCTATCCCTTGTCAAGTCAACCTTAATATCTCCTGAGCAGAGGATAGACCCTTGCTCAGGAGATATTAAGGTTTGAGTGTCGTGGTAAAATACGACTATGAAGAAACTGCTCGCGCTCATTGTCGTAGCTTTGACATTAGTCACAATTAACAGCACTGTCGCTAGTGCAGCTACGGGAGAGTCAATCCAACGGTTTGATAGCCAAGTTGCAATTACTCGTGACAACACCGTAAAAATCACCGAAACAATAGTATATGACTTTGGAGCCAATTCTCGTCATGGGATTTACCGCGATATCCCGATTGACTATCGCGACGGTAGCGATACTTACTATGTTAACTTCAAGCTTGTTGGCGTATGGGATGAATATAGCAAGCCTATTCAAACAGAGCTCTCAACCGAAAATGGCAACAAGCGTATTCGCATTGGTGATCCTGATAGAACAATTACCGGTATTCATACTTACAAAATCAGCTATGAACTATCCCCTCTTATTATCGAACGAGATGATAAACCATTTTTAAACCTTGATATCATCGGTGAAGGCTGGGAAGTACCGATCAATAATATATCAGCTAAAGTTACCGTTGAAAACGGTGCAAACCTTTCGAATATCGAATGGTTTGGTGCGACTAATCTTAGCCCCGACAATACAGAACTCATTGTCCTGTTCGTAGGCCCCTACCGGGGCATTACTATTAATGCTGAGTTGCCTGAGGGTTACGTAACCAGCTATCTCGAACCAAACAAACTTCGCACAGAAGACGTTATCGCCATGCTCGTCAATATCGCCATCGCTACTGTAGTTGTAGTGAGTATAGTTGGCATTATTGTTATTCTTATCGTGCGAGCCACACGATCACGAGCACGCCGCAAGAAACAGATTGTCGTCGCTCAATACGAACCTCCCGAGGACTTGTCGCCTGCCCATATTGGACTACTCCAAGATGATACAGCTGAGGGCCGCGAGATTACTGCAACTATCATTGACTGGGCAAAGCGTGGCTACCTGAAAATTGTATATATACCAAAGAAAGGATTTTTTGGTTCAAAAGATTATCAATTAGTAAAATTAAAAGACTCTACGAGTTTGCCTCATTGGGAAAGCCCTCTGTTTAACGCGATTTTTAAAGAGAACGAGGTATTGTTATCAAAACTCGATAAAGTAGCAGTTGCCAGCCAAGCCACGACTTTTAAAGCAGCCATCAAAAAGCAACTCACTGATAGAGGCTACTACGACAAGGGCGATAATATTCTTATGCACGGTACGATTACCGAAGAAGGCGCCAAGCAGTGGGCACTGGTCGACGGGTTTAAATTATATTTGAGCGTCGTCGAAAAAGACCGACTAAAGTTTAGCGACGCGCCAGAGAAAACACCTGAGCGATTCAACGCTTTGCTCCCTTATGCAATTGCGCTGGGTGTCGAAAAACAGTGGGCAAAGCAATTCGAAGGTATTGATCTGTCACAAACAACTACCTGGTACAGCGGTAACATGGCGGCGTTTTCAGCAGTTGCACTAACGTCAGATCTCAGCAGTAGCTTTGCAGCGACAGTTAGCAGCAATAGTAGCGTCAGTTCAAGCGGCGGATCGTCGGGCGGTGGTTTCGGCGGTGGCGGTGGCGGCAGCTGGTAGTCTCATTCGACGATATTGGCGTTTCTCAGGTCGTACTTTGTTACCTTCCAAAGCCAAACGCACAAACAGATCAATAGTCCGTAAGCTATCCCAACACCTGTCGACGATAGTTCGAATATACTGAGCGCCCACGGTAGATCTGCAAAATAATGAGCAATCTGTGTCATATACCCAAGCAGCCACGTAGCGGGCAACCCTATAATTGTCGCAAAGCTTGGGACAATTAAAGCACCTATACCTGCAATAAACGTGAGGAGCATTGCCAAAGGAACCAGGGGTAAAATAAGTATATTAGCAATCACCGCTACGTTCGAAAACTGTCCAAACGCTTGTATCAAAATTGGCGCCGTCACAATGACAGCCGCCGTTGTTTCGCCAAGTATTTGCCTCACAAAACTCGGTTTTTTCTCGCCAAAGAAAAACCGCTGCAGTAGTGGCGCAAGTATCATCACGCCAGCAAACGCGGCAAATGATAACTGCCAACCCAAATCTCCCCATATATAACTAGGGTTGATCATCACGGTAACAGCAGCCGCAAACACGAGTAATATCACAGGGTGAAATCGGCGCCCATAATACCATGCTGCCAAACTCAGCCCAGCCACTAACCCCGCACGGGACATACTTGGACTCATACCAGTGACCGCCACAAAGCTAGCAATCATAGCACCTGCCGACAGTGCTGATAAATACTTGGAAACTTTCTCGAACAAGCGCCTAGCAAGCCGTACCAGAATTGTTAGGTTATAGCCACTCGCAACGACAATATGTGTCAGTCCTGCAATTTGTAATGCTTCAGCCAAGTCCATCGGCAACGCCCGTTTTTGACCAACTAAATACCCTATACCCAAACTTGCTTCAGGATCAGGAATAGCGGTACGTATCGCACTCGCGAACCAGTCACGCACAGCTAGCGCAACGTCACCCGGGCGTGGGCGTTCGACCGATTGTATTTGTGCTTCATAGACTGTTCCAACGAAACTACCAAAACCTTCAGTCAGCTTACCTTCGAACGTCACTCGGTCACTGCGCTTTATATCAAGGTCTGTTTTGGCAGTCACCCACAGCACGCCTGCCATCGATTGATCGGTTAATTCGATTCGGTCAACTCTCATAACAATACGTCCTGACGCATCACTGTCGACATCTTCGCGTACCGTGCCAACCGCTACTATCCTTTGTCCATACAGCTGTTGAGTGTTAGCCAACTCGCTTGTTTGACTGGAACCCCTCCACACACCCACCATCATCGCCCCAATTATCAGTATTGGCACTAAATATAGGTAGCGATGCAATAACGCTGTAACGCAGAGTAATCCGCCACTAATCACCCAAATAGTCGATGAAAAAGTACCTGAGTCTACATATTTTGCGGCATAGACACCTATTAAAAGCCCTAGACAAAGCAGCGCAATGAACCACGAGACGTGCAGCTTCCGCCTGAGTACCCACCAATTCATGGTGATAGTATAGCAAATACTGAGAATTGGCTGAGAATACTATTTTATAGTCGCTGGGGCTTGTTCACGTTCCACGACCCCGCGATTTCGCGATTGGCAAACTAGTTGTCATCGGAAAGTCGCCCTCGAACAAGAAAAAATACCCACACAAGGTGAGTATTCTTTCTTGGAGGGACCAGTGGGGCTTGAACCCACGACACCCTGCTTAAAAGGCAGGTGCTCTAACCAGCTGAGCTATGGTCCCGTATTGAGGTAGTATTTAGATTAAAGTACTGCACAATCGATAGCTCAACATATTTTAGAGGTTAGAGCACCTGGTGCTTATTGATTACTCTCAGACGGACAAGCCGTCTGGGCAGCTGAACTATGATCCCACATACTGCAGAAACACTCTAAAAAATATACCACTTATAGAGGTGGGCGTCAACGCTTAGACTTACGTTCGATCAGTGGCGCAGCTGGTTTGGTAAAGAATAGATCAATCACAGCAATCACCATACCAACGCTAATAATCACTTCCTTATACTGTACGAATTTTTCATATACGTTCGCTCCAATTCCATCGAGCGGCAACGCAAAGCCAAGTGGTTCTACTAAAAACGCTAGCGCCAGCAGTGTAAAGAGCGTCGCGCCCACGATGTCGGCACCGGCTTTCAGAGCTTCTTCTGCTTTCGCGTCTTTT
>CAZDKN010000028.1:0-8858 GCA_964506065.1 uncultured Saccharimonas sp. (SeqCode)
AAAAGAGTCGTATGAATGCTGATCTTATCAAGGATATGGAAAAAGATGCGATTCAGGATCGCATCAAAGAGGCTACACACGACCTTGGTATTGGTGAAGTGCGAAAAGAGATTATAGAAGCGCTAGAGCTTGAGACAGGTCGATTGAATTTCTGGACCGATCAATTAATCGGACATCCAGATCAACCAATGGAACGCGCTCAGCCCGATGAATCTGATGAATTTAATCGTCCAGCCATGCGCAAGAGGTACGGGGTAGTCGAGATTGATAATCCTCAACTGCGTGATAGAATTTTCAGACGGATTACTGCAATAGCATCTGGAGCTTACTCGCAGGACACGAACCAAGAGAACGAAAAATAGCTGTCGATAACAGCTATTTTTTATGGTGGGGGCGGGTGGAATCGAACCACCTACCAAGTGGTTATGAGCCGCCTGCTCTAACCGATGAGCTACGCCCCCGTCTGACATATTATAGCCTATACTTACACCTTGAGCTATAATGTATCTGAGCTCATTATGAAAAAAATAAACATCCGTCGCCTCTATTATCACATTCGTCACAATTATTTCACGCTGAATAATCTTGTGATTGCAATTGCCTTTTTGATTGCCGCTGGATGGGTATGGGGGTCACTGGGTGTGATGCAACGCAACTATGACTTGCAAAAAGAGCTGGATTACAAAAAACGCCAGTTACAGCTAGCAGAGTTACAAACCAGCAGCCTAGAATTAGAAGGTCGCTACTACAGGACGCAGGAATATCAAGAACTTGCTGTTCGTCAGCATTTGGGGCTAGTGCTGCCGGGCGAATCAGTTCTCGTCTTGCCACCGAATACGCAGGCAGCCAAGGATGCAGACAAGGTTGTGCAGACAACCGCTTCGGTGCCCGTTCAAACAAGTAATTTCAACCAGTGGATGAACTTTCTGTTCGGTGCCAATAACAAGAATGCGTCCAGCTAAGCGCGGGTTGTAAAAGTCATCCATATCTGTTAATATGGTGGATGTATCGCGTGTGGAGCAATCTGGTCAGCTCCAATTCGCTTCCATTGTTCATAATCATTGGTTATGACAAGTTACGACAACAGACCAGGTCATGAAATAAACCTATATCGCGGGGTGGAGCAGTCTGGTCAGCTCGGATGGCTCATAACCATCAGGTCGCAGGTTCGAATCCTGCCCCCGCAACCAAGAAACAATCCTGAGCCGTATGTTCGGGATTTTTTCTTTGTCGGAGTCAGAACCAAACTGTTTACGTTTGCAATTTTGAATAAATAAAACATACTAACATGAAGAGACGGCACCGCTGTCTCTGACCTCTATCGAGGTTCCGCGCAATTCTTGTACGGAAGGTGCAATGTGAGTACGATTACGGTTTTTCTGTTGATCTGGGCCGTGGTGGCACTGCTCGTCTTCTTCGGATTGGGCTTCTTCACACGAGTCCTATACGTCGATCCTGTCCTGTTGGTTTTACGAACTACTGGACCTGGCGAGCTGGGGTTCCTGCTGGCAGTCGCGGGTCTGTGGCCGTTGATTCTGGCGGTTGCCATCCTGGCAGGACTCATCCTGATCCTGCCACGCATACGCTGGCCGCAGTCTCGGCCGAAAGGGCCTACAACTATCACCACCCGCCCGCGCAAGGCCTAGTGCCTCCGACCGCATCAAGATGCGCTCACCCACGTCCCCGTTCGTATCGAGCAACAGCAAACCGCTCTCGCTCTACGTTCAAGGACGTGGGCGGTCTGCTTTCTAGGGATATTAATCGCTGTAACCCTTGCGCTTTTTTGTTGAATATGGGTATACTACTGGTAGAGAACGCTGACGTAGGGAAATTGCGTCAGTCATTTAAATTTTAAGGTGAGGTAGTATGATACAATTCCAAATCGATCCAGCCCTATATGCAAATACATATTTGGCAAGCGGTAGTACACATGTTGAACTAGCACAGCAAACAAGCGATGAAATGGGAGTTGAACTGGGCAACATCGAACGCAAGATGTTCCCGAACACTGAATTGTACGTCCGCTATGGCGACTCGATCCGCGGTAAGCACGTGTTTATCATACAATCTATGGCAGCAGTCGACGGTATGTCGGTCAACGACTCGTTCATGGAGCTGCTTATCATGGTGGATGCTGCCAAGCGCGCGTCTGCAGCTGAAATTACCGTTATCGCACCATACCTTGCATATGGACGCCAAGATCGAAAGGCAAGGGGACGTGAACCGATTTCTGCCGCCGCGGTGATTCGATCACTACAAAGCGCAGGCGCTGACCGTATTGTTAGCGTGGATATGCATTCTGCGCAAACACAGGCAACATTTAACGGACCATTCGATCACCTGACAGCCGAAACAATCATTCAATCAGCACTCGAAGAGCGGGTACAGGATAATGTTGATGACTTTGTCGTCGTATCTCCTGACGGTGGACGCGCCAAGATCGCCGAAGACTACGCACACGAATTAGGCGTAGAAGTCGTGCACATGACGAAATCTCGCGACCGAGAAGACTCCAGCAAGATTAAACGGCCAGTACTAATCGAAGGAGTACAGGGCAAAACGTGTTTGATGATTGACGATATGATTGATACCGCAGGTACATTGGTATCAGCCGCCGAGACACTCAAGCGTTCTGGCGCTGCACGGATTATTACGTGTGCGACCCACGGCATATTTTCAAGCCCAGCACTGGAACGACTGCAGGCTGCGCCAATCGACGAAATTATCGTCACTAACACTGTGCCAATGGACGAAGCTATCAAAGTACTTGGCGACAAACTGCAAGTCCTATCAATCGCACCAATCCTTGCACAAACACTAGCCGAGATCGCAACGCGTGGTTCGGTATCAAAGATCTTTAACGACCGTAACTACCACTAGGCCTTAACTGAGCTTTGCAGCGGCAATTCGGATAGCTTCAGACCAACTCAGGAACGCGTGGGGAGTCTGAGCAATGTCGTCTGCGGTCAGACCGTGTTTGACCGCTAGTGCCATTTCATGAATCATTTCACCAGCGTGGGGTGCAACAATGGTTGAACCTAGGACAATACCACTTTTTTTGTCTGTAACAATTTTTACAAAGCCGTCGCGGAAGTCTGCTGTGTTACTACGAGCCGTCAGATTAAGTGGTGCAACTGCCTTGTTAATTGATAGGTCACGTTTGATACAGTCGTCCTCGCTCAGACCAACATGAGCGATGTTGGGATAGGTAAATATGATACTAGGAGTTGCGGTGTAATCTGGTGCGACCTTGGCTTTGTTCATCAAGTTGTGCGCGACGATACGGCTTTCGAGGAGCGCGGTGTGGGTGTGACCGTTGGTAGGTCCAGTGCGACCCAAGACATCACCAGCAGCGTAGATGTGGCGGACGTTTGTTTGCAGAAAATCATTGACTTCAATACCTTTTGGCGTGTATTTGACAGTTGCATTTTCCAGACCCAAATCAACACGTGGTTCGCGACCAGCAGCAATTAATACTTCGTCGGCACGAATAGACTTTTCGACGCCACCACGAGATATAACAATTCGTTTGCCAAGCCCATCTTTGCTAACAGACAAAACGCGGGTTTCGGTGAGGGATGTAACACCTTTTTGTTCACGTAGCACGCGCTCCATTAGTGTGCCAACCTCTTGATCCTGATGGGGCAGAATGCGACTTGCCTTTTCGGCTAAGTATACTTTTGTACCAAAAATCGCGAGTAGTTGAGCAATCTCTACGCCAACTTGACCTGCACCGATGATGAAGATACTTTTTGGCGGACGGATCCATTCTAGGATTGTTCGGGGTGTGACGTAACCAGCTTCCGCGAGGCCAGGGACATTAGGGACAGTCCATGCTGACCCCGTCGCAATGACGAACTGAGCGGCTGATAGGTGACGGCGATTAACCGTTATTTCGTTTGGTGATAAAAACCGCGCGACACCGTTAAAAGCGCTAATCCTCTGGTTCTCGTAATACCGGCGATTGCCCCCTGCTCCAGTGCGCGTGACTGCTAATTCTTTCCATGCTCTTAGTGACGGGTAGTTATAACCGAGCGTCGCCGAGCGCAAACCAAAGCGCGAGCCGTGACGAGCCTCATCATACAAGTGAGCCGCATGGAGCAGCGCACTAGTCGGCACATCACTCCAGTTAGGTGAGTCACCACCGAACACGTCTGCCTCGATGATCGCGACGCGCTTGCCAGCGCCCGCCGAGAGGGTTGCGGCTGCGCTACCACCGGCACCGCTCCCGATAACAATCAGGTCATAGTCGAAGGTGTGTTTTTTTGCCATAATTATTGATTTCTCCGGTTACATCGTTACTAAATATTGTTCGTACATGTAGGCAGCGTCGGGATGATGGGTGTGTAAATGTTTGCTAGCGATCCTACGAATGTCGTGGCTAGTGATCTCTGGTTTGTCTTGCAGCCATCCGATAACACTGTCGCACACTGCATGGGCGATTGTTTCTGCTTGACCGGGCGGTGTGCGGACACTGAGGCAAGCGGCAACAACACTGGCATGGAGCTTGGCGCGTAAAAACCGCTCACTACCACGTTGCCCGTCTTGTTTGACAACATCAACAGCTAACATCATGCACCTCCAACAACGTGCAGCACGACTTCGTTTACATAGACGTAAAACCCTAGAATTAACAGCCCGCCACCGCTTGCAAATTGCAGGAACCGCTTATTCGTTTCGCGCCACTTCTGAATACGGCTGAGACTGTGACCGCTACCGATCAGTCCCCACACAAGCAGCGATGAAGACATTGAGATGATTGTGTACAGCGCGATACCAATCAGTTGCCACAGACTTGGCAGACCAATGAGTACCAATGCAGCGATCAGTAGTGGCCCGATGATGAATAATAATTCGCTGATGACACTAGTCAGGCCCAAACTAAAGGCTTCAGCGGATGTTTTGGTAGCCTTGCTGCGATCGTTAAGGTGTCGAGCGAACCCGCGGGGGATCCATAGGGATGTGCCTTTCTCGCGGCGATAATAAAATAACCAAACGGCCACACCGATACCGACGAGAAGCCCGCAAGCAATTGACCAGACTAACTGAGGTGGTTCTGTGCCAAATACATCGATCAAGACCAAAGCAAAGAAAGATACGAGTAGAATCGTCATAACTTTTGTGCCTGCGATGAAACTACTGGTGAGTCGCAGCAGCTTCGCATGCGAACGTTTGGCGCCGATAGCGTGACCACTGAGCATAGTTAGCACACTAACACTTAACTGAAACCCAGCATGAATAAGGGCAGCGAATCCGATAATGAGGAGCGAGGTGAGTATGTCCATATGTTTATTTTGTGTTTCCTCTCCCTTATTTATAGCATAAACAGGACGAAATGGTAAAAAATAAGTATAAAGGTATTGCTTTTTTATAACATTTATGCTTAAATAGTATCACCAAGAAATAAAACAAAAAAGAAAGCAAACATAATGAACACAGACATACAATCCAGTGACGTCGAATCGGTCACAATGAGTGACATCTTGCAGTTGACGAGCACTTGGGATCGACCACGTTCAAGCGAGGAGTTGCAGGGTTTTATTGCCCGTCGCGAAACAGCTCTAGCCGACGCAGTTGACGAATAAAAGGGTAGTACACTTCCCTACTGCAGATAACGCATTATTAGGGAGAGAACAGGAGTTGACATTTCTTGCTTTGACATATCATTTGAGGTGTCGAGGAGGTACATAGGTCGATCAGTTACGTTGGTCGACTCTTTTATATCTGGCAGGTGCGAAATAGCGACACCAGCGGGGCGGACGAGTGTTTGTACCTGACGCTTCTGGTCGGCTTCGTTACGTAATTTAATTTGTGCCACGAGTTCGTCGACAGCTGTCTTTTCGGCAGCGTCGAGTTCATCGTACGACTGACTGGCATAGCCGAGCGTGCGACGGGCACCGATAATAGGATCGCAGATAAAGTAAAGTCCCAGACGAAAATCACACAGGCCATCAGCCTCAAGCCCTGCGCCGACTTCTTCGAGCGCGCGACCATCAAGTAGTACAACCTCAAACCCTTCGCTGCGAGCGTCTTTGAGCCAACTCTTCAGGAGTTCGTCTTTGAAGTATTGGGACAGTGGACGAGCACCTATCTTGGCGCTGTTATGCCCGACTTCGTTTGTGTACAATAACTGATCTCGCTCTTCTTTTTCCATGCGATACACATCTTTGACTAGTTGCATGCAGTCTTGGACATTCTTTTCATCGCCAAGAAAGGCGTCGATTGCATCTGGGCTATCAAGATCAATGCCTGCCTGGGATGCTGCTACAACTAAAACGCGGAACACTTGTCCCGCATCGATTAACATTACTTTGTAGCCTGCTGTGTCCCGTAGGTAATCTTTTGCTGCTTGAACGATTGTACCTTTACCACTACGAGCCTCACCGTCAAACGTAATAAGAATAGGGAGAGGAGATTGTGCGGTCATCCAGATGACTATACCAAATAATTCAAGAGGTCGCAAGGTGCTTATCTCCTGCGCTGGGGCTGGCTATTTACACAGGCGGACAGTAGTGCGATAATCATAAGTAGTATAAACCTTATCTATAAGGGAGCATTATGGATATTGACCCAAAACCAAAGGACGAGCAGCCGACAGTCCCACCGGCTGAACCAGAACTACCAGAGTCACCAGAACCAACACCAGACATGAGTACTGAAGAACCATCTTTTAGTATGCCCGATAGTATGTCTGACTCACCCGCTGTAGAATCGCCTGATAACACGTCTGCAGACACTACCCCAGCTGCTGATGCGATGCCTGAACCGACAGGCACACCAAACCCTGTTATTGCTGCTGCGCTTGACCAAGAAGCAGCCGAAGACAAAGAGCCACAAACTCAACCTCGCCCATCAGTTGAACCAGCTCCAGAAAAGAAATCACACAAAGGTCTGATTATTGCTATTTTGACTATTGTTATTCTAGGCGCGGGTGTAGGAGCATGGTACGTACTTTATGGATCTACCCCAGCTCCAACCACGACCAATAACACATCAACCGAATCTAATCAGGATACTGTTGAAGCTGCCACGGCAGAAACAACAGACGCACTTATTGATGAAGCGGGCGATGCACTAGACACGAATGCAACCGAGGAAGAAACATTGTCGGGGACAGACGATAGTACTAGCGCAACTGACGCGAGTACGTCAACAGGAAACGTAGGAGATAGTATCAATGAAAGCAATTTCTAATCCAATAAAAATAACATTCGCTATGATTGCTGCGATGGTTTTGGCATTGGTTGTCGTGATGCCTGCGCGTGCACAAGAAGCAACCGAACCTCGCACAGGTGCTATCACCTGTGCTCGAATTGTTGCACTTTCAAAGTCGAGCAGAGAAACAGTTTCGACCAAGCGAGCTACACTGCAAACTGACTTTTCAACCAGATCATCCACTGTATCAACCAGGCAAACAGAGATTGACCAAAAAATTGCAGTCGCTCGAACTGCAGCAACAGCTAGGTTCGAAGAGAGGATTGCCCGTGTTGAAGCGCGAACTGATCTTACTGCCGAACAACTGACAGCTGTCGCAACCTTCAAAGCAGATGTTCAGGCGGCTGAATTAGTGCGAGTAACTGCAGTCGATGACGCCCGCTCTGTGTATCGCACTGCCCTAGCGACACAGATTGCTACCCAACAACAGGGACTTTCTGGCGCTGTTGCGACCTACCAAGCAGCGGTGACTGCGGCCTTTGCAGAAGCGGTTGCAAATTGTACGAACGAAAACGTCGAAGCGACATTAACAACGCTCAAGGCTGCGATTAAATCAGCGCGTGAGACACTTGCTAGTGCACGGACACCCGATACATCACGAGATGCAATCAAGACATTAGTCGAAACACGCAATGCAGCAATCAAGACTGCGAACGAAACGTTCCGCGAAACAATCAAAGAACTTGTAACAACACTCAAAGCTGCTCTGCAGACAACAGCTAACCCAGCAACAATTGAAGAGACTACTAACTAGGGCACTCAGCGAATTAGTGTTTCGACACCCATGGACTGATCTGCAAGGTGCGACTTTGACCTGCGCAAGTAACGGTAGAACACACGTCTTTGCACGACTGACGTTGCCAAAATAATTCGATCTCGTTTTCGGTAAAGGGTTGTTTCTCGTAGGAAAATATTCAAAAGTCGTCTAGGTAGTTGTCTGCGTTTAGCGACAGTACTGAGCACAGGAATACTATAATGCTGGGCATAAAGGTTTTTATAGATTCGAACCTCTTTGTTGATAAGCGAGACCTCACGGCTAGACAGAGGCTGTAAGATATAACGGCGTAGTTTTGCAAACAACGCAAACGTTGCTTGCTGAAACTCAAGTGAACTGACAACATCCTTGTTGAGGTTCAGTGTATTTGCAATGAGCAGCATTTCTTGGACTGCTTTTAAGGCATCAACTGCTTCTTTGATAGCCGTATTAGGATGCGGTGTAAGTATGCGAAGTAAATATACAATTGCTGGTTGCAAGATAGCTTTATCCCAGGTGATCCACATGAGGGTAGGAACTCGCGTTCGTCTGAAGTACAGTTTTTCTGAGGCAAGCCCACGTATGTACAGACCCTTTTTTATTGCAATCTCAGACAAAGTGAGGAGGCGTATAAACTCAGCAGGATTACGTATACCCTGAATTTTGCAAAACGACTGTACGGCTTGGTCGACAGAGTAGCCATCTCTGAATAAACGTATTGTTACATAGGTATTAAGTTCGTTCCAAAAAGAGCTTTTATCCAAATAAGTGACATTTGTCCACGCTTGCTTTGCCCAACCCCCCGTTTGACACCATATATGGACACCAACAATAGTTTTATTCGTTGCTAGTTGAGTAATATATTCATGATAGTCCCATCCAACAAACG
>CAZDKN010000029.1:0-8678 GCA_964506065.1 uncultured Saccharimonas sp. (SeqCode)
GCGCCTGTACATACGCCGACTGCTGAGTCATCAGAACCAACGGTTACACCGACGCCCGTAGAGACGGAAGTAGTAGAGGTTGCGCCCGAAACTTTGGCGGCTTATAACTACAACATTGATAAAGCCGAGGTAGACGTTATGGTTGCAGAAAACTCAGAGTGGCTTTTGGAGCTACCGATCGAAGAACGAATGCTGGCACCACTTTACTATGCCCAAGAATTACCACAATTTGCAGCAGACTTCCATGGCATCAGCAACGACCCTAACGATGTTCTCCCAGTTGGAGGCATGTCTGCTGAAAGTAGCGTCGAAGATGTTCGTACCTTTATATTCTATATGGAGAACCTCATCTATACGCGCGGGGACGTTACTACCGCAAAGGCTATCGCAGCAGGTCTTTATGTTAACGGTATGGGATCCGACAGTTATAACCGTGCAGTCAATGTAATTGATGGTCAGATTGCTGCTGGTAATGGGTCGCCCGTTTATACCGCAGAAAGCCTCGCAAATGGCGGCGTACGCGCACCTATCATCAAGGAAGGTTCAGTAACGCGAGGCGTAAACGCTCACAACGAACCACTATATAGTTATACTTCGGTCGACAGTGATGGGGTCGAAACATTAGTGACTGCCGTTTGGATAAAATCCGCCAATGGCGCTGGTATGTGGACAGTTACCCAGGGCTAATAAACTACCCCTTTACGTTGACGATATTCAAAATATAACTAGTATAAAAGCCATAAGACTATTGCATTTTTCAACAATATAGTGTATAAGTATATACATAAAGTAATATTAATAAGGAATTATTTAGTAGTATGGCAAACCACAGTCAAGAACCTACTGGCAACGAACAATTACCAGCCGTTATCGAATCATCTGATCAAGCAAACCGTTTTAGTATTGGTGCAATTATCCGTTGGATGAAGAAGCACCCTAAAGCTACTGCAGGTGGATTAATAGGTACAGCAACTGCAGCTGTGGCTGGTGGCGTTTTTGCCGCCAATGTTGCACGCGGTCCAGTTGATGCAGGCCCTACACCTGTTGATACACCGACAGCCGAGCCAACAGAGCCAACTGTTACGCCTACTCCTACGGAGACGGAAGCCCCTGTAAATCCATCAGAGGCATATAACTACGGTATAACCAAGTCTGAAGTAGACGCTCTTATCGCCCCTGGTCAAGAGGCACTCCTCGCACAACCTATCGAAGTGCGTATGAATGTAGGCCTTTACTACGCCCAAGAAGAACTGGTTGAATACGCCGACCTGTTCCACAGAATCACTAAAGATCCTAACGATATCCTACCTGCTGGCGGCATGTCTGCTGAAAGTAGCGTAGAAGATGTACGTACATACCTCTTCTACATGCACGATATTGCCACTACTCGAGCGCAGCCTGACGGATACCACATTGACGCCGTAACAGGAAAAGCTATCAACGCTGGTCTTTACCTCAATGGCGCTCAGTCTGTTGGTTATATAAACAGCAATCAGTTTATTGATGCTTTCGCCGCTCAGCAGGAAACCGCTGACGCCGAATCTGTCAGCAGCGCTAGAAGTTTGGCGGCTGGTGGTAGACGTGCGCCTGAGATTGTCGAGGGATCAGTTACTAGTGGAAAAGACGATCAAAACCGACCATTCTACACGTTTACAGTTATCACGACTCGCCCAGATGGTACCACTAGTGAAGGTAGCCAGATAACCGCACGCTGGATCGTATCTAGCACAGGTGTCGGTGGCTGGGTCCAAGACTAACCCCCTTAGCGTTCGCTCCTCCTGTTGCCCTTTTATAAGCGTTTATGCTTAAATAGCAGTGCATGAAAAGTGTACTAGCTAGTGGTACTCAGAAACAAAAATGGCCCCTTCATATACTGATTATCTGGGCATTGTTAGCGAGTGTGTTTTTGTCCTTTTTCGCTGTGTCGTCAGCTAGCGCGGCAACATTCACAGATGATACGACGCCAAATAAACTAAGAGCTATTAAATATTGGGGTGCGCTCGAATACTGTGCAAGTAGCTTTAAAACGTCAATATCGGGTGAGGACATCGAAAATGGTCCTCGATGGTGGGTTTCAGGTGGCAAAACTATAGACCTAGGTGTCTACGTCGATAAGTGGGGTGACAAAAACGGCTTTACGGCTTGTAACGGTGAGTCAGACGAAGAGCCAGGCTGGATCAGCGATGTGTTCAAGTTCTTTGACATGACTGTCCCCAGCGATCGCAATGCCAGAGCAGACTTTTTAGAAACCAAACTCGGATACACCTGTACCACCAGTGGCGGCACGCAGACGTGTAAAAATGACTCTGCCCAAAAGGCAGCATCTTTTAACGACAGCTGGATGGGCAACATACGACGGCTTTCACCCTATCTTAATGGGAGCGCACCATCGGTAGGGTCATACAAGGACGCCTATACCTACTTCGTTGCGTTAAGAGTGATAGAAGCGTCAAACGGCTGTAAGGCAAGCGAAGGTGGGTCAAGTAACTTAATCAGTGTGACGTACATCGCGAGCGACGGTTCTTCCAAAACAAGCGACTGGTCAGTAAAGAACGACGGAGGTACAGGCAGAGCCAACTGGTCAGGCATACCTGTTGATGCTGTTGCAGACACAAGAAGTGTCGCGAGGGGTAGTGGCACTCAAACGATCAAGGATGAGAAAACCTGTAAAGAACTCGCTCAACTGACCGCAGACCACGCCGATGCATACAAGAAGTTTCTGGCAGCGGTGACATGTAAAGAAAACTTTCCTGATGGTAATGGTATGTTCCAAGAGGGCTGTACCTTAGGGGCATCAAACGCGACAGACTATACAATATGCTATTCGGTCAGCGACGCCACCATAGGCAATAATTATCGAGCGCCCGCAGACCAGTACAGGCGAGGCTGTTTCCTAGGACAGGGATTACCAACCGCGCCTGACGGAAGAACGTCGGGCGAAATCTGTCATGACATGCTCTATGAAGGTACTGAATTAGCTGCCTGTGTAAAGGGATCTCTCAACAGAGGTGATAGCGAGTATTGCAATAAGGAGTACCCATATTACTCCACCACCGGTGACTACACCGACTATAACAAAGCTATCCGTGATGCCTGTAAAGAAGGGCAGAAGATTCAGGGATTGACTGATACTAGTCTTGCTCGCCCAGAGGATCTTGACGGGGCAACGCCAGGAGGAGGTGGTGATGAACAAACTTCCTGTGCAATACCGGATGTCGGGTGGATTATGTGTCCAATCATTAACTTTATGGCTGGCGCGAATGACACGCTGTACGGGGTCTTGCAGGGTCTGTTAGTCGTCGATACTAAAATCGTTGAGGCTGATAGCAGCAACCTCGCATACAATGCTTGGCAAGTGATGCGTAGCTTTGCCAACGTTGGGTTTGTGATTGTCTTTTTGATAATTATCTTCTCGCAGATATCAAGCATCGGCATATCAAACTACGGCATAAAGAAAATGCTTCCTCGGCTAGTTATCGCCGCCATATTAGTAAATGTATCGTTTATCATATGTCAAGTTGCTATAGATATATCTAATATTCTTGGTGGCTCAATCGTATCGTTACTCGACAATACAGCAGTGTTTGGGTCGACTGGCAATCAGGATGATGCAGGCACTATAGCGGGTGGTATCCTTGCGGGGACGTTAGTAATTGGTGGTACTGTAGCAGCGGGCGCTGCAACGGTCGGATTAGCAGGCGGAGTGTTGGGAGCAGCAGCTTTGTTATTGCCTGTTTTGCTAGCGGCGCTTTTAGCTATCGTGGTGACAGTATTTATCCTAGCAACCCGCAAAGTCGTTATTATATTGCTGGTTGTGTTAGCACCGCTCGCGTTCTTGGCAATGCTACTTCCTAATACAGAAAACTTGTTCAAACAATGGCGCAAGATATTAGTATCAATGTTATTGGTGTATCCAATGATTGGGCTGTTGTTTGGCGGCTCTACATTGGCGGCCAAGATTATAGTTGGAACAGGTACTGATGCGCTGCAGCAAATCGTCGGACTGATTGTCTTGTTTGTTCCTCTGCTGCTCACGCCATCACTTTTGCAAGCGTCATTAAAAGCTGTCCCAGCACTGGGTGGTTTCGCGTCTAAGCTCGCAAGCAAAGCGAATTCAAACCTGAGCGCCTCTGCAAATAAACGACTAAAGCCTTTAGTTGATTCGGCCCTGGCTAACCGCGCAGCCAATCGTACGTGGTTAGGTAAAGAACGCGTCAAACGAGGTATTATGGGCTCAAAACTAGACAAGGACGGTAACCCGATTGCAGGTAGCCGTCGCTTGTTCGGAGCAAAGACGGAAGCGATGCTGGGTCCAGATGGCAAACCAATGAAAGACAGGCAGGGTAACCCTATAACGTTCGCTAAAAAGCCAAAAAGACAAACGTTAGCCGCCGCAAGCAGCCAAGCAAGTAGAAGGTTAGAAAAGAATATAGAAGCAGGTAAGGCCGAAGCAGAGGCCAACTATGGACAAGCTGGTCTCGCTGGCAGGACCAAGATGGGACGCAGTATCGCGGGGATTGCTGATCGCTCTAAAACTGCAGGCTTAGACCAAGAACGCATAGACAAAATGTATACGGGTCGATTAAAAGCACGTCAACTAACTAGTAATAAAGAGATAGGAATTACAGCTCAGCTAGATGACGCCGAAACGACGATTGGGGTCTTGGACAAGAAACTAGGAGAGGAAGCAAGCCTTCGCATTGAACATAACGAAGAAAACACCGCAGCAGCAGCCATAGGCGTAGCAGATATGCAAACAGAGTTAACCGTTGCGCATCGCGATGCCGACGGTAATGTTACAGGCTCGTCAGTAGAGACGGTTGACATGAAAAACCTGCGCGATGTCAGCAAGGTAGGCTTCGCTACCGAAGAGGCTACAAAAGCATCAGAACTTCGTATCCAAAGAGGCAACAAGGAATCTGGTGTCGCCTCGGATTCAATCCAAAGTCAAAAAGAATCCGAAGCTGGGACTAAGGTCTACGATACACAGCAAGACGAGACGTTCAAGACTCGACAAGAAAACGAAGAGCCGTTGATGAGGTTGACAGAACAGCAAGACGCTGCCGACAGAGGCATAGCAACCTTGGACGCGGAGCAAAAAGCACGACTTGAAGGTGTTGCAAAGCAAAGCGAAGTCCTTGAAGACCTAGAAAAGCGTAAGCAAACAGCCGAGGAGCAAGTTGCAACCTTCCATGCAGACGAAGCAGCAGAATTAGCAAAACGCCGAGCACCAGGCGGAGACCTGGCCGGTCTTACCGAAGAACAAGAACGTAGTAAACTTGAAGAAGATAAAGCAAAAGCAGAACAAGATGCAGCACTACAACGTCGTAAAGCACCAGGTGGCGACCTCGCCGACCTGACGGCTGAAGAAGTTCGTGCTAAGTTGGATTCTGAGAACGCCCAAAATGCACAAAAATCTGCAGCGGAGGCAAGCAAGCTACCTGATGGCGAAAATGCAGATCTGTTTGCGGAGTCAATCCTCGGTAAGGTAGCGTCAGATAAGACAGAGGCTGAAAAGAAGAGGATTGAAAGTGAGGCGCGTTTCGGGACCAACCAACAAACTCCTGACGGAACTCTGTTTAGCGAAAAGGAGTTGGCAGATATCGTTAAGACTGATCAAGACACACAAGCCTCTAGGGCAGCGGGCACATGGGCAGAAGGAGGAAGCCAAGTACAGTACGCGGATGAGATTGACAGCGACTCAGAGAGAGGCAGAGAGCTTGCGGTTGCTGCCTCAGGAGCAGATACCAGAGTTAAAAATCGTGACGGAACTGCAATATTAGAACCTGCAGTTGATGACGAAGGTAATCCTATATACGAGAAGAACCCCGATGGATCAGACAAGCTGGACCCAGCCGGGAATAAGGTACAAGCACAGAGGCCAAAGGTCGCTAAGCTTGCCCAGGCGAAAGCAGCCAAGGTCGTTCTGGAGGATAAAGAAAGCGATCAAAACACAATCGTTTCGTTGGCAAAGAGTAGAAACATGCCTAACGGTGAGGCCTTAGCCAACCTGGGTGTTAACATCAATACCGGAGGCACAACTGACGATGCAGGAAATCCACTTCCAGTACCAGACCTTACACCAGCAGAGAAATTAGGTTATATACGCTATGCTGCCGGACGAGGCGATAAACAGACAAGCATGTCACTCGTTTCGCACGTTGGACGCCTAGGTAGAGCAGCCAAAGAAGCAAGGGAGCGGGCGACCAGCCCAACCGCAACAGATGATGATAGGGCAGAAGCTACCCGTCTGACTCAAGAGGCAAAGGATGCTCAGCTAGTGCTCCTTGAGGCTGGCGACTCATCGCTACCACCGTGGCTCGGCGGATCAGACAGACAAAAACTTGCCGAAGGTACTTTTGAATACGACGTCGAAGAGGCTGCAATCGTAGCGATAGCATCAGGAAAACTGACCGCAGATGCGTTCTCTGCTATGGATATAAATAACCGTGACCAATTCGTAAAAACGCTGGAAACAATGCCTCCAGATAAAATAGAGAGTCTTATCCAAGAAGTTGCTGAAAAATCCGTTCGCGATGCAGCTAGCGTTGGACATACCCTAACTAGAGACGACGCTCTTGAACAAGCTCGTCAAAACTTTGCCCAAGCAATCGTTCCAATTGATAAAGCACAGTTCGACGTACGTCTTAACCGCGGCTTGGCGCAGCGCGACAAGGATCGCTACGATGCTATGCGAAAGAAATTGCAAGAGATTGCTAATACTAACCCAACCGTAGGTCCTCGTGTACCTAAAATCCAAAAGCCTGATGGCACAGAGGAAGCATACACAGGATACAACCCATCAATCTAAACTTTTTTACTAATGTTATACTATAAGCACTATGGCAGAGTATAAAGTACCTCAGGATGTAGAGGCCGACGACAAGCTAATCGGACCGTTTAGCTTTCGGCAATTCATTTATCTGATTATCGTTGCTTTGGCAGGTGCTGCTGCGTGGGGGCTGTACCAACTATTCCCGCTGTTAGTCATTATCCCTCTACCAGTCATCCTGTTTTTTGGCGCGCTTGCGCTGCCACTGCGCAAAGACCAGCCAATGGAGATCTATTTGGCTGCGATGGTGTCATTCTACCTCAAACCTCGCAAGCGTTTGTGGGATCCTGATGGCATCGAGTCGCTGATTGAGATTACTGTTCCTAAGGTAGTAGAGCAAAGACGCACGAAGGACTTGTCGCAAAGCGACGCACAGCAACGTTTTGGTTACTTGGCCGAAATTGTCGACAGTCAAGGTTGGGCAATTCGCGGACAACAAGGGGGCGTCCAGGCTCCGAACAGTGCTATGAATACCGATGTGTATTACGCCGCCCAACAAGCCGAAGATATCTTGGACAGCAACTACGGCGTTGCTCAATCCCTAGATTATATGATCAGCAAAAGCGACGACCGCCGACGCCAGGAAATGATTGAACGGATGCGAGCAATCCCCGAGGAGCCCGAACCAGAGCCAGCGTCAGCAACCACACAACCAGCAGCGACAGTGGATAGTGCAGCTGCGACCGACACCGCTGATGCAACCACATCAGATGCTACAACCGATGCGCCTGCCGTTCCAGACGATACTCAGACGGATGCAACAAACGATACGGGGGTGAAGCCCGCGCCAAGTCCGTTCAATTTCTTTGCATCTCAAAACACTACGACTACGGACGACAGCAGTCCGTACCCAGCTAATATGCAACAAAAAGTTATACAGCCGCTTGACGCTGCAAACACTAGCGGAAAGGTGGTGTCAGCTGATATAATGAACCTTGCAAACGATGCTGATTTGTCGATCGAGACGATTGCACACGAAGCTAACCGCATCAACAAGCGCAACGACGCGAGTGGTGAAGTAGTAGTTTCTCTGCGGTAGGAGTCCGAGGACTCTGTCATCATCAATAATCAGGGAGTGGGAAGCTAAGTCACATGCCACCAAACAATCAATTTGGTCCAGGTACGCCAGTCACGCAGACTCCAGGCGTTTTTCCTGCATCGCCCACAACACCCCCTGTTGCTCCAGTCCCTGCGCCTGCTGCCATCACAAGCGGAGCCACACCAGCATCTGAACAGCCCAAGCCATTGCCGCCAAAGAACCCCAACTCTACACAAAGCACGCTTCTTTTCTCTGAGATACGCGACAACCTTGTTATTATGGCCGACGGATCGTTCAGGGCAGTAGTGGTATGTAAGTCAATTAACTTTGACCTGATGAGCAACACCGAACGCGAAGGTGTTGAGTTCAGTTATCAAAGCTTTTTAAACTCGCTCAATCATCCTGTTCAGATCCTCGTTCGCTCACAAAAGGTTGATATAGGTCCCTACATAGATCACTTGACCGATGTGCGAAAAAATCAAGACAATATGCTACTCGGTGTTTTGATGGATGACTATATTACGTTCATCGATGCCATATCTCAACAGGCAAACATCATGAACAAGTCTTTCTTTATCGCAATTCCGTACTATCCTAGCGGTGACGCCTCAAGTCTGGTAGAACAAGGCAAGGGATTCTTTGCAAAGCTTTTATCTCGTCCAAAAAACACCGTTACCAAGATCGACAGCGCCTCGTACACAAAAGCAAAAGACGAGATTGGCAATCGTGTTGAGGGCGTTATATCCGGTTTAGCACAATTAGGCGTGCAGAGCGTTCAACTCAATACCAAAGAACTAGGAGAGTTGT
>CAZDKN010000030.1:0-8017 GCA_964506065.1 uncultured Saccharimonas sp. (SeqCode)
TGGTATCAAGTTTGAGCGCAGGACTACTAACGATTGGTCCGCGATTCGGCGGTGTGATTAATGGTGCTGGTGAGGGCTGGCTACGAGGGGTAGAGGAAGCGTTATCTGCACAGGAATTTGTTGAGTCGTTTGCTCGGCGTGGTGATGTTGTGCCTGGTATCGGTCACAAGAAATATCACACTGACTTGCCTGACCCACGCGTCAAAGCACTGACAGAGTTTGCAAAAAATAGTAACGGTGATCGCTATCTGAAGTTTGCGCTATCGGTAGAAGCGATTACGACAACCAAAAAGTCAAACTTGATTCTCAACGTTGATGGCGTAATTGCCGCAGTGTTACTAGATATTCTGGAGTCAGAATTTGATTACGATCAACAAAAATTACATGAGCTTGTCGAGATCGAGTTCTTTAATGCGTTGTTTGTGCTCAGTCGTTCGATCGGCTTTACGGCACACTATCTGGATCAGCGCCGTCACGACGAAGGTTTACTACGCCTGTCGCCTGATGATGTTAGGTATATAGGAGATTAACATATGTGCGGAATAGTTGGATACGTCGGAGACAAAAAAGCACAGGAATACTTGGTCGGCGGGCTGCATCGGCTGGAATATCGCGGCTATGACTCGGCTGGTATAGTAACGATTGACGACGGTAAAGCACTACTACACCGTGCCAAGGGTAAGGTTGCTGAGCTTGATAAGTTGACTGACGAACAACCGTCAAATGGTACGATTGGTATCGGCCACACACGCTGGGCCACACACGGAGAACCGTCCGAGACGAACGCACATCCGCAAAAGTCTGGCGATATTTACTTGGTGCACAATGGTATTATCGAAAATTATCGAGAGTTAAAAGCTGAACTAAAAGACCACACCTTTGTCAGCGAGACGGACACAGAAGTATTGACGGGATTAGTCGAATCATTTTATGACGAGGATACTCGTTTGGTAGATGCTGTGATCAAGGCATTACAACTAGCTGTTGGAACGTATGGCATCGCTGTAGTGTCGGCTCGCCAGCCTGACGAAATTGTTGTAGCACGATCTGGTAGCCCGTTAATTATCGGTGTGGGTGAGGGTGAAACGTACGTAGCCAGTGATGCGTCGGCGCTAGTTGGCTATACAGACCAAGCAGTATATTTGAACGACGGCGAAGTGGCAGTTTGTCGACGCGACGGTATTGAAGTACTAGATTTGGCGTCTCAACCTGTATCATCAGAAGTCGAGACAATTGAAGTTGATATGCAGGCTATTCAGAAGCAGGGCTACGACCACTTCTTATTAAAAGAAATTAGCGAGCAGCCACAAACACTCCGTTCGACGTTGAGCGGACGCGTTGATGTAAAGAATCATCGCATTAAGCTAGGCGGTCTTAACATGAGCGAAGAAGAGTTGAAGGCAATCGAGCACGTCACTATCATCGGTTGTGGAACAGCGTATTACGGTGGACTACTTGCGTCTTATTATCTCGAACAAATCGTCGACGGACTGACAATTGATGTTGCTGTGGCATCCGAGCTGCGTTACCGATCGTTTCATCTGCCTAAAAATACAGTCGCGCTTGTCGTATCGCAATCTGGCGAAACGGCTGACACTCTTGCCTGCCTGCGCGAAATCAAAAAGCGTGGCGTGAAGACGCTCGGTATTATTAACGCTGTTGGTTCGACAATTGCGCGTGAGGTAGACGGCGGTGTATATGTCCATGCAGGGCCAGAAATATCGGTTGCCTCAACCAAGGCGTTTACGTCGCAGGTTGCTGCTATGGTCATGTTTGGGCTGGTCGTTGCGCAGGCGAAGGGCACGGATACAAAACAGCTCGCAGCTTATATTGAAGAGCTAGATCAACTGCCAGGCGAGATCGAAAAGGTTATTACGAACTATCAAACACAGGTTGCAGACATCGCCAAGCGGTACGCATCGTATGACCATGCATTGTTCTTTGGTCGAGACACCGTCTATCCTGTTGCACTTGAAGGGGCATTGAAACTAAAAGAAATTTCGTATATTCAGGCGGAAGGGTATGCAGCGGGTGAATTAAAACATGGGCCGATTGCGTTGGTCGACGACACCTTCTTTGAAGTTGCACTACTACTTGATAACTGGTTGTATGACAAAACACTTAGTTCGCTATCAGAAGTGAATGCTCGTGGAGGACATATATTCGCGATCACAAATGGTAAAAAGGAAATTGATGCTGAGGCGGTACTTCATATCGATACCAAGCTTGATTTGCTGGCACCACTTGTCCTCAACGTCGCTCAACAATTGTTCGCGTATTACATTGCAGTCGCTCGTGGCAACGATGTCGATCAACCGCGCAATCTTGCCAAGAGTGTTACGGTCGAATAGATTGGTCGCTGACAATTTTACGAATCTTGGTCGCAAAGAGGCTCTTGTCAAAGCGCTTCGCACGACGATGCAATGTTGCCGGCAGAAACGACAGAGTCTCGAATCGATTGAGTGCCTGTACTAGTCCATCCACTGTTTGATTTTCAAACAGAACACCCGTCTCGCCGTCGTCGACTATATCAATAACTCCTCCCTTTTTGTATCCAATAACTGGCGTGCCTGCAGCAAGTGCCTCAACTGCCGCAATACCAAAATCTTCTTCGTTCGGCATCAGAAAGGCCTTGGCGTGCTGAGCATGCTTGACTAGCTCTTTGTCCGAGACGCGTCCAGCGAAGTGAATGGTAGGACCGGCAATCTTTTTTAATCGATCTGTGTCAGGGCCGCTTCCGACGATAGTAAGTTCTGCGCCTAATTGATTACACGCTTTGATAGCAAGGTCAAAGCGTTTGTACGGTACGTGTCGTCCCCACATGATATAGCCGTGACGGTCGGTTTTTGGAGGTGGAGTAAAACGATCCACATCAACAGGCGGGTAAACAATAGTGCTTGGTTTGTGATAATACATCTTGATGCGTTCTTGGGTGATAGTCGAGTTCGCGATAAAGACGTCCACGTTGTTTACTGACTCAAGATCGAGTCGTCGCATCCAACGAACAAACGGTGGAATAACAGGTCGAATAAACGGGGTTAGTTTGCCAAAGCGAAATTCACGTTTGAATTCTTGGTAATGACTCCAATAATACCGAATTGGTGTATGAACATAGGCTATATGTATTTGACCAGGTCTAGTTTTGCGGACTGCTTTTGCTTCGGCGCTGCTAGTGCTGATGACTATGTCAAATTCGGACAGGTCAAGTTTGCGAAACGCATAGGCACGAAGAACTGGCCACAGCGTGTGTTTGTAACGTAAGTTACGCGGAAGAAATTTTTGTAGATAGGTTGTTCTGATATCAAGATTCTTGAACATAGGCATGGCAGCTTCGTCATAGACGGATGTATAAATAGGTGCGTCAGGGAAGATTTTGTGAAGTTCGATGAGTAGTGGTTCGGCACCACCCATATTTGTGAGCCAGTCGGTAACGAGTGCGACTTTAGGTGCAGGCATTATTTTGCTCCGCGGCGTTTAAGAACAACCAAAATTGTCTTGAACAGGATTTTTATGTCTAACCAGAATGTCCAGTTTTGGGCATAGAATAACTCGAGTTCAATGCGCTCTTCAAACGACAGTTCGTTGCGACCTGAGACTTGCCACAGACCAGTCACACCAGATTTTACACTGTGCAGTAAAGCCGTACGGCCTTTGGCGAGGCCTGCTTCTTGTGGCAAAATTGGACGAGGTCCAACCAGACTGAGATCGCCTCTTAGGACGTTAAAAATTTGCGGTAGTTCATCGATTGATGTTGCGCGGAGGAACCGACCGAACCTGTTGACGCGCGGATCGTGGGTAACTTTGTGGTACTTTTCATACTCGAGCGCCAAGTCTTCACGTCCCATCGCGCGATACTCAGCAGCATCATCCACATTGGTTGAATCCCAACCAGGTAAGTGTGTCATAGACCTGAACTTATACAAACGAATTCGTTTTGAGAATCGTGACAACCGTTCGTTTTTATACAGGACAGTCCCTGGATTAAAAATTTTCTGGAGAATGGCAATAACGAGAAATAATGGCGAAAGTAAGATAACGAGTATCAACGAGACAAAGAAGTCAAAAATACGTTTAACAATAGAGCCCCAACCAACCAACGGCGTTTGATAGATCGTGATCATGGGATATCCAAGGAATACGTCGACGTTATTCTTGCCCGAGTAGAACTCTGCTTCACCTGGTATAAAGCTATATTCGATATGGTGAGTTTGTGCAGCGCTAAGAATCTTTTGATTGCGTTCGGGCGCCTCGTATAGATCAGTCTGAATGATAGTGTTAATGGCGTTGACTTCAATATCCCGAAGTGCCATTTCGACGTGAGAGTAATGGTGAACGTGAAGGCTCGTTGGCATCAGTCTTTTAGGACTTGCGATGGCTACGATTTCGTAACCGCTTTTTTTAGTATCAGCCAGGTTGAGTGCAATGTCGGCAGTGGCACCTGACGCACCAATAATCAATACACGTTTGACACCTTTGCCATAACGGAACATCAAACTACGGATGTAACGGAGGACTTCGCGTTCAACGACGATCAGGATAAACGATGCGACGAGCGCATAGACGGCAACGAGTCTGGCAGGAAATATTTCTTCGCTGCTTGCGTATTGCCAACCTATTACCAGCAGTATGCCAATAAACGATCCGATACCGATTTTTGCCCACTCGATTAGGCGGCGATTATAGGTGCTGGGCTTGTACAACCCCAGGACTGCAAAGATAAGAATCCAAAACGGGATAATGAGTAAAAACGCATACAAATAGTCATAAGCATGGACGTCGGTGAGAAGCGGGCGCGGGTCGTACTGGACGCGTAGGATGTAGGCGAGTGTGAACGCTGCTAACAGGACAAAAGTGTCAATAACAATCAGGATCAAGCTGTAGAACTTCGTGTTTCGAGTCATCATAACTTCAGTTATTATATCATTTTCTGAGGTACAATAATTGTAGATGGTAGACGGCAGAAAAATAAAGAAACCTCTGAACCTGCTGGAAAAGGCATACGTCTCTATACTATTGGTAATATTTGGCGGAATTGTCCTACATGCCCCACTGAGCGTAGGGTTTGGGACGTTACTGCCGGATTACGAGTTGCTGATCAAGTCGTGGAAAGAAATTTTGCTGTTAGTCGCAGGGTTGTTGGCTGTAATCTTACTGCAACGAAGGCAACAGACAGCACTACTGAAAGAGCCTCTTATGATGGGTGTTGCTATATATGGTGCGCTTCATATCCTAACAGCTGCTTTGTTTGCCAAAAGCTTAACAACCGAGAGTTTGCTGGCTGGGTTTGCGATTGACCTGCGTTATGTCTTGTTTTTCGCGCTGGTATATATCGCTATCCGTTTGTTTCCGCTGTATCGCAAAACCTTTATTGGAGTGGGGATTGTCGGTGCGCTAGTCGTCACCGCATTTGCGCTGCTGCAGGTATTTGTGCTGCCCGTTGACGTTTTGAAGTATATTGGCTACAACATTAACACAATTGTGCCCTATCTGACTGTCGACCAAAACTACGACTTCATTCGGATTAACAGTACGCTTCGAGGGCCAAACCCACTGGGGGCGTATGTTGTTATTGTGCTGATACTGCTTGCGACCTTTTGGATATACAAGAAAAACGTCTTTGCAAAACGTCCGATGCTTATCACAGCAGTACTTTTGTTTGGCGGGCTCGTGGCGTTGTGGGCAAGCTATTCGCGTAGCGCCATGATAGCAGCCGTGCTTGCTGCGGTCATCATAATACTTGCTGTTTACTTCAAACGACACAAACGATTAATAATTACGGCTGGGATAGTAATAGTTATGCTGCTGACACTGGGGTTGGTGGCTGGTCGTGATAGTAGTTTTGTGTCGAATGTGTTGCTACATGAGGATCCTGGCGAAAGTAACCAAGTAAATTCTAACGATGGTCACGCCGAGTCGTTACAAGATGGTCTTGCACGTGTAGCTAGTCAGCCGTTGGGTGCAGGTGTCGGCAGCACAGGGTCAGCCTCGTTATATGGCGATACCCCGTTTATTGTCGAGAATCAGTATCTGTTCATTGCCCACGAGGTTGGGTGGTTGGGGGTTGTTATATTTATGATAATCTTTGTTGGTGTGCTGCGTCGGTTATGGAAAAATCGTAGTGACTGGCTAGCCCTTGGGGTGTTTGCAAGTGGTGTCGGGTTAGCTGTAGTAGGGTTGTTTCTGCCAGTCTGGGTCGACGACACCGTTGCTATTATTTGGTGGGGGCTAGCGGCGATTGCGCTCGCGACAGGAGGCAAGCATGAGTGAGCTACGTTCGACCAAGCGCCAACGTGAGCTGCTGAACTTTGTTGACGGTTTTATCCAAGGGCATGGTTTTGGACCCAGTTACCGCGAAATTATGAGAGCACTTGGCTATAAGTCAGTCTCGACCGTTGCAATTCATATTGACGGGTTAATCGCCAAAGGCTACGTGCGAAAGCGCGACAACTCTGCCAGGTCGCTCGAAGTTATTACGACACACTTAGACGACGCACCAGCCCGCAAAGGTCCAACTCCAACTCAGGAGAAGTGGATAATTAATGCTATCACTGAACGGTTTGATAGTCTGGAAAACAAGCACGACGAATCAGTGTTAGACGAGCTATATGTCTTGATCGGTGCGTTAAAAGTACTAGGTTTGGAAGATGCTCACATCGCAATGAAATCTCGACTTGGCGACATCATCAAGAAATAGCACACACTTTCATTACGAATCTTTTCAATTCCACAGTTTGGCTGCGTTCTGACTGTGTTACACATATTGCTAGCACCAACGCTTCAAAAACTGAGTTTTAGCTGAACAAGGGTCTGACCCTTGCTCAGGTGACTCTCAGGAACAAGCCTGACGCTAATAGGGTATATGTGACGTTATGCGCTGAGCGCGGTACAATAGCATAAGGATGATAGTAGGGAAAGTGCGGAGTGCGGGCGGTTGGCTGAGGCAACATCACAAACGTGTGCTTGTGATGGGTATCGGTGGGCTTTTGCTTGTCATGACAGTTGTGCAGTTACGCTACCCTGCCGACATGCTGTTGCCCTTTTCATCAGTCGATGGATTACAGGTTGGAGCATGGAACAAAGCTGCAGCTACTGCGCAGCTCGATACGCAATACCGTGAAACATCGATTGATATATACTTTGGCGACACGACCAAACCGTATCGTAGTCCTAGCCCTGTCGATATAGGCGTAGCTGTGAAGAACGAAGAGCGTATTAGTGCTTTGGAGTATCCATGGTATCTACGGATTGCTCCCGCGTCATTGTTCTGGGCTCATCTGGTACTCGAAGCCAAAGAACCTACGTACGCATACGATAGCTCGATTCGGGATGCTTATATTGCCAAAGAGTGGGGTGATTCGTGTGATGTTGCGCCGAAAGATGCGTCGCTGAAAGTTGTCGATAGCTCCATCGAAGTCGTTCAGGGGTCGGCTGGTGGTACGTGTGAACTGGCTGATATTGTTAAAATGCTAAGCACTGTCAAAGTATCTATTACTGACGACACTGATGTCACTATTCCTGTAGACGTTATTCCAGCGGCAATTTCTGACGATGTTGCTACAACAATGGCACGCGAGATAGAGACGCATGTTGAGGGCGGGGTTGATATAGTTCTGGGCGACGAGACGATAGCTGTGTCACACGACATGTTAATCAGCTGGTTAGATTTTACTAGCGTCGATGGAAAACTTGACTATACTTTTAGTGCAGAGCGAGCGAGTGAGTATCTGAACGAACAATTAGCGTCCAAGGTTGCGAGGTCAGCTGGCGTTACAAAGATTAGTACGTATAACTTCCTTGAAACATCGCGTCAAACTGGTGTCAGTGGACAAGCACTTGATGTCGCTGGCACGCTGGCACGTATAAAAGCTTATATACACGATGAGTTGGACACGGTAACGCCAGCGACGACAGTCATTGCGCCGAGAGTGGAGTATATTCGTAGCTACAGCTCAAACTATGAAGGCCTGGCTGCGTTAATGCAGAACTTTGCCACGACACACTCGGGGAGCTACGGAAT
>CAZDKN010000030.1:8027-8619 GCA_964506065.1 uncultured Saccharimonas sp. (SeqCode)
AACAGAGTTATCTGGCCAGTATCGCCGAGCCACATATAATGGCACAAAATCGTTCACGACTGCTAGTACATACAAACTGTTTGTGGCGTACAGTACACTACTGCGCATTGAGTCTGGTGCATGGAAATGGACGGACCAGATCAGCGGCGGACGAGATCTGGCAAAGTGTTTTGACGACATGATTGTTGTGTCAGATAATGCCTGCGCCCTGGCAATGCTACAGAAAATTGGTTTTACTAATATTACTAACGAAGCTCATGCTATTGGCTGTACAAGAACTTCATTTTTGGGTAGTGACGGTATCAAGACGAGCGCAGAGGACCTGGCGCTTCTGCTTGCCTCACTGCAGACAGGTCAAATCCTTTCTCAGCAATCCAGTCGCGATACGCTTATTAATGCAATGAAGCGTAATATTTATCGACAAGGTATTCCCAAAGGCATTAATGCAGTCGTGGCGGATAAAGTTGGCTTTTTGGACGGACTGCTACATGACGCTGCGATAGTGTATGCGTCAACCGGACCGTACGTTTTGGTAATACTAACCGATGGGTCGAGCTGGGCGAACATAGCCCAATTAACACGCGAGATCGAA
>CAZDKN010000031.1:0-4959 GCA_964506065.1 uncultured Saccharimonas sp. (SeqCode)
GCGTGAAGAAGTTTGCGTATGAAGCTCGTGACCAGGCAACCAACAAAATCGTAAAGTCGACTTTGCAGGCCGATTCGGAAAATGGCGCTGCTAAACTACTTGTCAAACAAGGCTTTACGCCACTGTCTATCAAAGAAACGATTGGTGAAGGCGGCTTTCTAGCAAAACTTGCTGGACGCATTACGACCAAGGATAGAGTGGTATTCATGCGTCAGCTTTCAACGTTGATCGCAGCTGGTCTACCATTGTCACAAAGCTTGCACACCGTGCTTGATCAAACAGAGAACAAGCAATTGCAAACAGTTCTTCAAGATATTATTGGTTCGGTCGAAGGTGGTAAAACGCTGTCTGACTCATTCAGAAAGCACGATACTGTCTTTGACCCTGTGATTATTGCGCTAGTTTCTGCTGGTGAAGCATCGGGTACGCTAGACGAATCATTACAACGAGTCGCTGACCAGCAGGAAAAAGACGCTGCTACAATGAGCAAGATCAAAGGTGCTTTGACCTATCCACTGATCGTACTTGTTGTGATCTTTGGCGTGATGGCATTCATGCTCTTTACTGTGGTTCCGCAAGTCGAAAAGCTGTACAGCGACCTCAAGAAAGAACTGCCTATTCTGACTGAAATTATGGTCACGGTTGCTGACTTTTTGGCTAGCTTTTGGTGGTTGGCTATTATCGCCGTCAGCATTGGTGTGTACTTTTTGGTCCAATACTTCAAGACGGAAAGCGGTATAAAGTTTAAAGATACCTTTAAGCTCAACGTGCCAATCTTTGGCAAGATGTTCAGAAAGCTGTATATGGCTCGATTCGCTCGTACTGGGCAGACGCTACTAGCAAGTGGTGTGAGTATGCTTGATATGTTGGCGATTACATCAAAGGCCGTGAACAACACTATTTTGGAAAAGGGAATCAATCGCGCTGCCGATAAGGTAAAAGGCGGTAAAGCATTATCAGTAGCGATCCAGCCCGAAGACTACATATTGCCACTTGTGCCACAAATGATCAGTATTGGTGAGCAATCGGGACGGATTGACCAAATGATGGGCAAGGCTGCACAGGTATACGAGGATGAGCTCGACGAACAGATCAGAACTATCTCTACATCTATTGAGCCAATTCTTATGGTTGTGCTAGCTGTTGTGGCTGGCGGTATGGCGGGTGCCATCCTGCTACCAATCTATAGTTTGGTGAATAGTATAAATGTCTAGACACGTACCGATGGATGCGCTACTATTAACATAAGCGTTACTACGCACACAGTAAACAGTTCATACGAAAGGTGGAAAAAGTTCCTATGAACACTCAGCACAAGGAAAAAGGATTTACAATTATCGAGGTCGTGTTGGTACTTGCCATCGCGGGATTGATATTCTTGATGGTGTTTATCGCGCTACCAGCACTTCAGAGAAGCCAGCGTGATTCAGCCCGCAAGTCGGAGGTTGGTACAATTGCATCGGCAATCACAAGCTACCAAAGCAACAACAGAGGATCAGCACCAACCGCAACTCAAATCGGACAGTATATAACAGGTAATACGAGCGCGGCACTCGAAAGCGGCGCAACAGTTATCGTGCGCGCAACAACCTATACCGCACCAATAACGTTAACTGCCAACTTACCAGCGACAGCAAATGCCGCAGATAACGTGCTATATGCTGACCAGATTAAAGTCTACTTCGGGTATAAATGTGACCCTTCATCGAACGCATCACTTATTAGAGGCACAAGTCGCCAAGCAGCAGTTGCTGTAGCGCTTGAAAGTGGTCCATCAGTGGGCTCAGTCTACTGCCAAACAAATTAGTAGGATGTTAACGTTTGTCTGCTGACACACGTAACGCACCGAAGCTGGTATTATGATAGGTATGGAAGTCGTTGTGATATATATTGCCCTTGTTCTTTCGGGTTTGTGTTTGGGGAGTTTTGCTGGAGCGTCGCTCTGGCGGCAGCGAGCACGTCACCTAGCTGAAGATAAGGCTCGCGGTGACGACTACGACAAACGCGAGTATAAACAGCTAAAGAAGCTGACTGTCGCTCCACTTATGCGCGATAGGTCGCAGTGTCTGCACTGTTCATATACATTAAGATGGTATGACCTCATACCATTGGTGAGTTGGCTCAGTCTCAAAGGCAGGTGCCGTAACTGTCGTGCGCCGATAGGGTATTTAGAACCACTGATAGAGCTCGGTGTTGCTCTGTATTTTGTATTGTCGTTTGCGTTCTGGCCGTATCAACTCGAAAGCGGGCTAGACATTGCCAGACTAGCTATTTGGTTGATAGCGGGAGTGGGTTTGGCTATTTTGTTTGCCTACGATCAAAAGTGGTCTCTTCTACCTGATAGAGTGAACTTTACAGTTATTGGCCTGGGACTTATCAGTGCAGTGATCGTCACTTTGCAAGCTGACGATATGCTGTCTGCTTTGGCGAGTATCGGCGGGTCTATCATCATACTTAGCGGGGTCTACTGGTTGCTGTACGTTGTCTCACAGGGGAAGTGGATCGGGTTCGGCGATATCAAGCTTGGCCTTGGTTTAGCGCTCCTGCTTGCTGACTTCAGATTGGCGTTTATTGCTATCTTTGCCGCTAATTTGATTGGATGTCTTGTGGTGATACCAGCAATGATCACGGGTAAACTGAAGCGTAATGCGCATGTTCCGTTCGGTCCATTATTGATCGTAGGCGCATTTATTGCTCAGTTGACAGGATTGTATCTGGTAGACATGTATCTTGGCGGTCTTCTCTAAGGGTTATAAGCCCTTGGTGCTTATGCTATAATGATGCCAAATGGGCACGACTAATAACGCTGGATTTACGATTATCGAAACCATGCTTTTTTTGGCTATTACAGGTGTGCTGATCGCCGGTATGTTAGTTGGAGTTGGTACATCAATTAATATTCAAAGATATCGCGATAGCGTTACGTCGTTCAAATCTTTTTTGCAAAGTCAGTATAGTGATATTACCAATGTTCAGAATGACCGCGATAATACATGGCGCTGTAGCGCCTCGGCGACAACTTCACAATCTGGTACGGCAGAATCTCGTGGTCAGAGCGACTGTGTATTGTTGGGTCGTTATATCTCTATTACGGATACAACAATGACTGTCGCGACGGTTAATGCGTATCAAACCCCTGGAACGACACCCACAGGGACTGACATTGCTATCTTGCGTAGTAGCAGTTATACATTGGGATTATCGACCATTAATCAACAATCAACCACGCTTGAATGGGGTACGGCAATAGCCTGGCCAGTGATGGGAACAGGTTCTAGAGGTGCTCTCCCAACAACGCCGCGCTCAATTGCGATTCTCATTGTTCGATCGCCAGATAGTGGATCTGTCTATACATTTACAAGTGACTCAGTGCCTTCTATCGATAGTGTGGGCGATGCAACACTCAAGGCAATGCTGGTGACAGGTACGGGTGCGTTACCAAGTCAGCAAGAGCGAGTCATATGTGTTGATTCAAAAGGTCTCATACTTGCGACTATTCCAGGTCCTGGTGGGTTGCCTGTTGCAGACAACATGGCAGTAGTTATTCACGCTTATGCAGCTAGCGAAACAGCAATCGAGACGCGATCGAATAATGTTATGGCAACTCTTGGGAGTACCACACGATGTTAATGCGACGACGCGAGAAAGGCGATACGTTGATTGAAGTGCTCTTTGCTGTCAGTGTATTTAGCTTGGTTGCCGTCGGAGGACTGTCAGTGATGAACCAGGGCGCATCAGCTTCGCAACGTTCGCTAGAAATCACACTCGTTCGTCAACAAATGGACGCTCAGGCAGAAACACTTCGTTTTTTGAATAGTTCGTACGTCGCTGCGCATAGGACAGGTGCCACATATCCCAGTACAACACCTGCTGGTCAATGGTGGCGCATGAGCGAGTATGTTCGAACGAACACTATACCGAATATTTCTCAGTTAGGCACAACTACCTGTCCTACGTCATATCCAGTCGGCAGCTTTATCATGAATAGTCAGTTGGCGACGTTTGTGGACCCTGCCCAGAACGTGCTGACCCCAGCACGTACATTTTCACAGGTAAATTACGCGATTGTCAGCGGGTCACCAGTCGTTTCAAGTTCTGAAGGTCTATGGATAGAGGCAGTACGCTCCAGTACAAGCACTGATACCAACCAGTCAAATATAGGATATATCGATTTCCATATTCTGGCATGTTGGGATAGTCCGGGGCAATCGGTGCCAGTAACACTCGGGACGATCGTGAGGTTATATGAGCCGCGATAAGCAACAAGGTTTTACGTTGATCGAGCTCTTGCTGGCGATGACCTTCATATCAATGCTGCTTCTTGCAATTGCGCTAACTATCCTGCAGATCAGCAGTATTTATAACAGAGGTATGATTGTCAAAGAGGTGAATCAGGTAGGTCGCGGATTCTCAAGCGAATTGCAAAATGGCGTCAGTGCAAGTGCGCCGTTTTCGATCGATCAAGCAGCGGGTAGTCGCTACTTCCAGCAAGGTAACTGGGGCGGTCGATTGTGTCTAGGACAGTATAGTTATATATGGAACTACGGCTCGGTATTACAGCCAGGTAGTTCGTCAACCAGGAACCTCTATACCGGTGAGAGCTCGTTGGTGTCGACGGGCTCTATACGGTTTGTAAAAGTCTATGATACAGCAGCTTCGTACTGTACTAACCTGAACCAGACAGTCAACCCAGCTAATGCAACAGAACTGCTAAACGTCGGTGACCACAGTCTAGCGGTACACAATTTCTCGATAGCGACGTATGCGACAGCTGATGATACGAGAACAGGACAGAGGGTCTATATGATAACATTTACAGTAGGTACCAATGAATCAGCTACACTTAACAGAACTACTAGTGATACGACATGTAAACCACCTGGAGCTTTGGGCGCGGATTTATCGTATTGTGTAGCACAGAGGTTTAGTATTGTAGTAAGAGCGGGTAATAGACAATGA
>CAZDKN010000031.1:4969-8176 GCA_964506065.1 uncultured Saccharimonas sp. (SeqCode)
AACAAACAGGTGCGGTATCGCTGTTTATAGTAGTATTTTCAGCACTACTTATTACTGTCGTGACAGTTGGTTTCATACGTTTGATGCTTGCTGATCAACAACAAGCAAGTGCGAATGATCTCTCTCAAAGCGCCTATGACTCAGCGCAGGCAGGTGTAGAGGACGCTAAGCGGGCACTCCTGCGCTACCAGAACATCTGTAGTACAGGTGATGCGGCTGCTTGCTCTAATGCTTACCTAGATATTGTCGGTGACGATGAATGTAACCAGGGATTGGTGCATATCATTGATAGTACTTCACTGTCGGCAGACGAAGTACAAGTCAAACAGAGCGCCGGCGATACGGCACTCAACCAAGCTTATACTTGTGTCAAAATACAACCAGAGACAGATAATTATTTAGGAACACTTCCTGCGAGCGGATCGAAAATCATTCCACTCAAGAGTCGATCAACAGTTACGACGGTGATGGTCGAGTGGTATGACAGCAAGAATGTAACAAACAGCAACTTGCGAGTCAGCCTCTTGCCGTTGGCATCGATACCTCTAATCGGTACTCCTCTTCGGCAAATGCCACCGCTTTATAACCAGACAGCAAACGGCTGGGGATCTGATCGCCCGTCCATTATGCGAACCCAATTGATGCAGTTTGGCACTAGCTTTTCACTAGCAGGTTTTGACAATACCGATGCTAGTGGCCAGAGCAACGCTAACACGTTGTTCTTGTATCCGACAGGTGTGACAGGGACGCCTAGTAGTACAATTGACCAGTTCACGTTTACGGGTAGAGACAACCGTTTTTCAGGGTTTGGTGCGCCACTACCTGTATCATGCACGGGCACACTCTCTGGTGGTGGATACGCATGTCGGGTCAAGATTGACCTACCAACCCCAATTGGTGGGGGAACGCCATCAGCGTACTTGCGCCTAACGGCTCTCTACAATGCTACGAACTACCGCGTTACATTATTTAACGGCACCACGGCAGTAAAATTCGACGCTGTTCAGCCTGAAATTGATTCAACCGGGCGAGCAAATGACCTCTTTAGGCGCGTAAAAACTCGTGTCGAGTTGGTTGATACAACTTTCGCATATCCAGATGCGGCTGTTGATGTGACTGGTAATTTGTGTAAAAACTTCGTAGTTACCGATAGGCCAGCTGACTACGCAAATAGCTGTACTCCTTAGTCCTGTGGTTTGCGACTATGGAATTTGTCGTGTATTTCTTTGAGGTGTTGGTCGGTGACGTGAGTATAAATTTGTGTAGTACTGATATTGCTGTGACCGAGCATGCTTTGCACACTGCGTAAGTCAGCACCATTCATTAAGAGGTCTGTTGCAAAACTATGTCGCATTGTGTGAGGGCTGACATGCTTGGTAATACCGGCAAGGCGAGCGTACTGGTTGATAATTCGCTGTATACTGCGGGCGGTAAGTCGTCTAAAATCACCGCTGTTGCTGACTGGATTATTGCGACTATAGCTTAAAAATAGAGGCGCTAACGTGTCGCTTCGAGCATGTAGATAGGCATCTACATGCTCAGCAGCAGCCTCACTAATAAAGATTGGGCGATCTTTTTGCCCTTTACCGCGAACCATGAACTCTCGTCGCTTGGTATTGATATGATCGCGGTTCAAGTTAACTAGTTCTGACACACGAAGACCGCTCGAGAACAAGAGTTCAACGATCGCCCGATCACGAAGACCAACCTCGCTGGTGACGTCAATTTGATCTAGTAACCGCTCGATTTCATCAAAGTCAAGAAATGTTACTTGTTTGCGCGACGTCTTAGGAAGTTCGATTTTGTCGGGCGAAAGGCTAGGGATGTCGCGTTTTGATAAATATCCCAAGAAGCCACGGAGTGCGATAAGGTGATAACTCTGTGTAATTGTTGCAAGTGTATCATCGTTGTCGTTTGTATAACGGTTCAACCAGAGCCTATATTTTCGAATTACCTCAGATGTAATTTTATCAACGGTAATATCGTTGGTAAACTCGACAAACCGTCCCAGGTACAAAGCGTAGTTCTCGGCAGTACGTGCAGAACGACCACCTTCGACTTCAAGGTGTTCAATGTATTCGCCGAGCAGCTCAGATATATACATACTATAAGCATAGCCTAAAACTTTAGAAGTCGGTACAATGAAGCGGTGCACATGCTAGAAGTAATCATCTTAGGAATTATTCAGGGGCTGACAGAGTTTATTCCTGTCAGTAGTTCAGGTCATTTGGTGATTGCGCAAAACTTTTTTTCAGGAGCTTCCAACCATCTTTTCTTGGAATTTATTAATATTGGTACGCTTCTAGCGCTACTTGTATATTTTCGGCGAAAGATTGTCACGATCCTACAGGACATCTTTGTGTACAAGAAATATACTTTGGCGCGTAATATTATAATTACTGCACTACCTGCAGGTAGTATTGGGTTTATACTGGCCGACTTCATTAATACGACCGCCTTTTTTGGCAGTCTTGTCGTTGTGACAGTGACTTTGGCCGTAGTCGGTGTTGTCATGGTCTTACTCGAACGGTTACCGAAAGCCTCTGCGGCAAACGGTGGCGAGTCGCTCAGTCCTGTAAGGGCACTGCTGATAGGTCTATCGCAAGCCTTTGCCTTGATTCCTGGAGTGTCACGTTCGGGCTCAACTATCATTGCTGGACGTTTGGCAGGGCTCAGTAGTAGCGATGCTGCTGAGTATAGTTTTTTGGCGTCGCTGCCAATTATGTTTGGCGTCACACTAAAGATATTTATAACTGATCAAGAGTACCTGAGTGCGAACTTAGCACCACTGATTGTCGGTAACATCGCTGCGTTTATTGCTGGCATATTGGCGGTAGGGTTCCTGATGAAGTACCTGTCAAAACACAGCCTGGCAGTATTTGGTTGGTATCGCATTGGACTAGCGGCTATCCTAACACTGGTGCTTTTGGTACAATAATAGGAATGATAAAAGGAGTACTCTGATGAATAGTGTTGAAAAAACATTGGTATTATTTAAACCTGACACGGTGCAACGTGGTCTTGTAGGCGAAATCCTGACGCGTTTTGAGCGAGTGGGGCTAAAAATCGTGGCAACTAAAATGATTGCTCCTAACAAGGAGCACTACTACAAGCATTACGAAGAAATTGGTCAGATGGTAACACGTCGTGGCGAAAAAGCATTTGACGTAACACTTCAGATGATGATTCAAGGGCCAGTTATTGCTG
>CAZDKN010000032.1:0-8103 GCA_964506065.1 uncultured Saccharimonas sp. (SeqCode)
GTGCCGACGACGTAAAGGCGCTTGCTGGACTTCCAAGCAAGAACCAACTCATCGCAGAAGTGATCGCTCAGTTACTCTCACCAGTACACGACGTCACAAACGCTCTGTCTGGCAATCTACACAATCTACTCGATGGTGTAGCCGCCAAAGCAACCAACTAATCAAACTAAGTAAATTACAAGGAGGCTATTATGGCTGACATTAAGAAAATTGCAGAAGAGCTAACAAAGCTTACTGTACTAGAAGTTAACGAACTAAAGAACATCCTCAAAGACGAATACGGCATCGAGCCAGCTGCTGCTGCAGTTGCTGTTGCTGGTCCTGCTGCAGCAGGCGGTGAAGCTGCTCCTGCAGAAGACGCAAAGTCTGAATTCACTGTAACTCTTAAGGACGCTGGCGTTCAAAAAGTTGCAGTTATCAAGGCTGTTAAAGAAATCACTGGACTTGGTCTTGGTGAAGCAAAAGCAATCGTTGACGGCGCACCTGCACCTGTCAAAGAAAAGATCGGCAAAGACGAAGCTGAAGCTGCAAAGAAACTGCTTGAAGAAGCAGGCGCAACAGTCGAACTTAGCTAATAACAATCATTCGACCAATAGTAAACTATTCCTCATCGTACCACCCGTTACAGGGTGGTATTTTGTACGCAAAATATACAACACTTTTTGATCTACCTCATAAAATCATGTGGAAAAACATCGTCTTGATTTTCCATTCTGAGTTTTAGCTGAACGAGGGATAGACCCTGGTTCAGCTAAAACTCAGGATGACTGTCGATGATGGGGCATTGTAGTTAGCAAGAAGATTGACAAAAATGTGCTTGGTTGGTATATATAAGGGTAATACCACCCAAAAATAGACAAAAGGAAATTGCGAGTTACCATGTCTGAATTACCAGAGAAGCAAGTTAAACGTTTACATGCCCTGATCCAAGAAGCCGAGACTAACCTAGCAGCCGCCAAGGAGTTACTCATCAGTATTATCGGTGACGACGGTACAGTACTTACTCCACGATCATCTAATCCTGACGAAGCCGGCGGTAAAGTCGTCGAAGGTGTCTTTGACGGACAAAAAATGGCTGGTCCTGACGGCAAGGAATACCCAGTACCTGCAAATTACGCCAGCAAATCAAAACTGGTCGAGGGCGACATTTTGAAGCTGACTATTGCTGATGACGGAAGCTTCATCTACAAGCAAATCGGTCCGACCGAACGCAAGCAAATTATTGGTACGCTTGTTCAGCATGACGGCGCATACTTTGTTGAAGCAAATGGCCACGAATATCGAATTCTGCTAGCGAGCGTAACGTACTTCCGGATTGCAGAAGGTGACCAAGTCACGATTATCGTTCCTGCCGACAACCCGGAGGCCGAATGGGCAGCTGTAGAGGCAGCTCTATAGCTTGATTTTTTCGACGAATTGTGTTAATATAAAAAGATAATGGTCTTTATATCAAATGCAGAGCGTTCTCGTCACTCCTACATAGAAGACCGTATAGCGAGCGCTCGTATAAGCATTGAGGCAGCCTTAGAAGACGAGCATATGGCGAGAGAATTAGGCGACACAGCAGGGCGCATATTGGCTATTTTGGACGATACGTATATACCTAATTTACGGCACGGAAGACTGCAGACCCCCAAACATTATCGAACCGACACGTCTATAGCAGTGTTTGCGCTTCATGACGGCGAGACGATTGAAGCCAATGAATACATGACGACACTCCACGCATCCCAGAAGTCAGCTCTAACGGAATTCGCAGAACAAAGTGATACATCAGCCGAAGTTGTTTTGACGAATGCGCAGGAAGCTCTGCATGAAGTGGAGCTCCAAGGTGCTCCAACTATCAACCTTGGGATACCAAGCCAAGAAAAGATCCTCACAACCACCGCAAGAATGCGAATAGATGGTCAATCTTACGCTATTCTCGGACGACCAACTATTGCACTTAGAACACGCGAGTTTCAAAATGACCGCTTCGCCGACAGGTCACTTGTCCATATTCTCGGTCACGCTGATCAATTCTTAGTAAAACCCCCTGTTCGATTCAACCAGGTACGACGAGACCAACATGCAGACGAGAAGATTGTGCGCGCACTTGAGAACGACATAGCGCGCGCATCATTCTTGAACAGTAGAGTCCGTGAAGATCATTAAAAACCCTTGCACCACATAAGCAAAAGCGCTATAGTAATCTCATCACAGAGGTGAAAACAAAAAGTGTAAAAAAGACGGCACTATGACTCGAAAAACGAGCGTATAATTGCCAACAGACATGAGAGTGTCAGGGGAGTATAGGGTTAATATAAACATGTCACGAGCACTGTATCGTAAATACCGGAGCAAGACGCTAAGTGAAGTCGTTGGACAATCACATGTTACCGACATCTTGGCGCAAGCGATTAAACAAGGGCGAATTTCTCACGCTTATTTACTGACGGGCCCTCGTGGCGTCGGCAAGACGTCAATAGCGCGGATTTTGGCACACGAGATCAACAAATTACCGTATAGCGATGACTCAACTCACCTAGACATTATTGAAATTGATGCCGCAAGTAACAACGGCGTCGAAGACGTCCGTGATTTGCGCGAGAAAGTGCAGATTGCACCAGTATCCGCGAGTAAAAAGATCTATATCATCGACGAAGTCCATATGTTGTCAAAAGCCGCCTTTAACGCCCTCCTAAAGACACTGGAGGAGCCGCCAGAGCACGTCGTGTTTATTCTAGCCACAACGGACGTCGACAAGTTGCCTGCGACGATCATCAGTCGCACGCAGCGGTTTAGCTTTCGATCCATTGGCACTTCAGACGCTGTCAAACACTTGCGCTATATTGCAGACACCGAAAATATCGTTGTCGATGACGAAGCACTCCAACTGATCGCCGAGCGTGGTGACGGTAGTTTTCGTGACAGCATCAGCCTGCTTGACCAACTTGCAAGTCTAGCAGATAGTAAAAAGGGTATCACGAGCGCGTTGATTGAAGCATCAATTGGTCTTGCGCCAAAAAAGATTATCGATGAACTTTTGCAGTCCGTCGAATCCCATGACATCCCGCAACTCGTATCGCTCCTAGATACCGCGTATGATCAGGGCATTAACGGCGCCGTGCTATCGCAACAGTTAACTCAGCGCGTACGCGAACTAGTAATCGAAAAGCCTCAGCTATTGCCTCTGCTCGATACACTCCTTGACGTCGCGAAAAGCAACCAACCAAACCTGAAACTGTTGAGTGTTCTGGGTACTGCTGCCACGCCAAAAACAGTTCCAAAGTCAATTGCACTCGCTGCCCCTGTGCTTGAAGTAACTGCGACAATTGCCGAGCTTGAAAGGAAAGCCACGCAAGCTAAACCAAAAGAGCCGACAGCCCATCAAGCAAAAGCAGTCGACGACGAAGTTGAACCTTTTATTTCAGGGGATGTCCCCATCAAGGGCGAGCCAAGCGCCACAGGCGAGCATCAGCTCCCTGTAAAGCGGCCCCTGGAAGAAAACGGTGCGACTTCGTCGGACCTAGAAGGCACAGACTTCGACTGGGCTGCGCTGGTTGAGCACACTCGTAAAAATTATGTTGCCATTTACAGCGTTCTTTCAAAATGCAATCCCGAGTTAGTCGACAAGAACTTAACTCTCTATACTGGCAACAAATTCTACAAGAAAAAACTTGACGACGTGAAGTACAGCAGCCTCCTCTATAAGGCACTGGAAGAAATTGGGATTTATGGACTGACTATCCACACAATACCCACAGCGCCGCCGCCCAAGGATAGCCAAGCCGCATCCGTAGCTGCTATTATGGGCGGAGGAGAAGAGGTAATAGTCGAGGATGGCAACAACTAAAGAAGTTCCCGCTGGGAAAATTCCACCACAGAATTTGGACGCCGAGAAAAGTTTGCTCGGTGCTGTTTTGATTGACGAAGAAACACTTGCAGACATATCAGAACACGTTACGTTCAAAGACTTTTACGAAAAGCGTCATGCGATTATTTACTCAGGTATGATGCGTCTATATGAAAAGCACAAACCTGTTGATCTTTTAACCCTTACAGAAGAATTAAAACGTAAAAACGAAATTGAAATTGTTGGCGGTTCTGCCTATTTAACCGAGCTGACAAATTATGTACCGACTGCTGCTCATGCAGAGGCCTACGCCGAACTTGTTGCTCAAAAGGCAGTCAGACGACGATTGATCAAGGCTAGTGGCGAGATATCAGAGCTAGGCTACAACGAAGACACAACTACACAAGAACTATTAGAAAAAGCCGAGGCAGAACTATTTAGTGTTAGCGACCAATCTCTCAAGCAAGATCTTGTTAGCATAGAAAGCATTTTGACTGAAAGTTTCGACCGAATGGAAGAGCTTCACCGTAACAAAGGAACACTTCGTGGTATTCGAACAGGCTATCGTGATCTCGATAACATGACAGCAGGGTTGCAGCGTAGTGACCTTATTATCTTGGCGGCACGTCCTGCAATGGGTAAGACGACCCTTGTTACAAACCTAGCGTACAATGTGGCAACCATCGCCAAACAACCAGTCTTGTTCTTTAGCCTCGAGATGAGTAAAGAACAGCTCGTTGACCGTATGCTGGCTGACGCCTCAGGTGTTGATGCCTGGAATATTAGGACAGGTAATTTGTCCGATGATGATTTCTCTAAACTATCCGAAGCTATGGGCGAGATGGCTGAAGCCCCAATCTTTATCGACGATACACCTGGCATGACTGTGCTAGAGATCCGAACCAAAGCACGCCGCGCCATGCATGAACAGCCGCTCGGGCTAATCATTGTTGACTACCTACAGCTGATGCAAGGTAGCGGCCGCAGTGACGGCAACCGCGTTCAAGAAGTCAGCGAAATCAGCCGTGGCCTCAAACTGGTTGCAAGAGAGCTTAACGTACCTGTTATCGCGCTTTCTCAGTTATCTCGATCAGTTGAATCGCGTAGCCCTCAAATCCCTCAACTGGCAGACCTACGTGAGTCAGGATCAATCGAGCAGGACGCCGACATCGTCATGTTTATCTATCGTGAAGCGTATTACAACCCCGAAACAGAACGTGAAAACTTGACCGACCTGATTATCGCCAAGCACCGTAACGGTCCGACTGGTAAGATCGAATTATACTTCCACCCTGAACGCCTGCGCTTCATGTCGCTCGACCGAAAACACGAATAACCAGCGTGCTATAATCAATACGACATATGGGTATTGATATTACTTCGTTTTACATTTACCGTTTCCGCTATTGGATAGGGTACGGACTCATTGCATTACTGCTCGTTGGGCTGCTGTTGTTTGCTGGCTTGTATACGCCAGGAGGCATCTCCACACAAGAGATGGAATCTGTCGTCAAGAGCTCATCGGTCAGTTTGACAGATCTTGGCAGTCTAGCAGTTACCAACTTGCCATATCACCTGTTACAGATTGCTAGCATTAACCTGTTTGGTATAAGCGACTTTAGTATTAAACTGCCGTCACTTATATTGGCGTTTATATCAGCAGTTGGGCTGATCTTGCTCTTGCAACGTTGGTTCAAACCGAGTATCGCTGTATTAGCGTCGGTTATCGCTATCTCTACAGGCCAATTCTTGTTCATCGCCCAAAACGGCACCCCAAGTATTTTGTATGTCCTGTGGGCGGTTTGGTTACTGTTACTAGGGACGCTTATTGCCAAGAAAGTGAAGTTCAAAACACTATGGAAAGTCTTATTCTTTATCGTCGCTGCTCTCAGTCTTTATACGCCACTTAGCATCTATGCCTTAGTTGCCCTCGCGGTGGCTACCGTGCTACACCCACATCTTCGCTTTATCTTGCGACAACTTTCCAAGCCGCGACTAGCAGCAGCGTTTGTGTTAGGCGCCCTTATCGCGGTGCCTTTAGTCATAGGTGTCATAAAAACACCCGAGCTCGGTCTCATGATCCTTGGCGTTCCTACTGAATGGCCCAACATACTCGACAACGTTTTACTGCTGTCTCAGCAATATCTAGGCTTTGCCACGCAGAGTACTACAGGACTGATGACGCCTGTGTTTGGGCTCGGTTCGATGCTGATCATCGGATTTGGTATATACAAACTAATTCGCACGCGAGAAAGTACCCAGAGCTACCTGATCATTATTTGGCTGGCATGTCTTATCCCAGTGCTTATTACCTATCCAGGATTTACAAGTGTGACGTTCTTGCCGCTCGTGCTGCTACTAGCAACTGGGCTCGAGAGCCTACTGAGCTACTGGTACAGACTATTCCCGCTAAACCCCTACGCACGCATCGCTGGTTTGATTCCGCTTATTGTGCTCGTGGGCGTTTTGGTCATGTCTGGGCTTGAGCGATATGTTTATGGGTATCATTATGACCCCGCAACTGTTTCAAACTTCTCGCAGGATCTGTCACTGTTACCAGACGACACGAAGCAGCTAATCGTATCCGAAGACCAATTGCCATTTTACGAGGTAGTCGCAGAGCACAAAAACGATTTGACTGTCTCGACAACTCACTCTGGCGACAGGTTTACTGCGTCACATGCCGCCAAAAACACGTTCAGCGGTTACTCTATCGATAAAATTATTACATCGTCTGACGCGCAGGATGCTGACCGTTTTTACGTCTATAAAAAGCTCGACGAGTAACGTATACTAGACAGGAGTAATACAGGGAGAAATAGGAAATGGCATTTGACCAAGTTAAAATGTTGAACAAGCTGCGTAAAGCGCAAAACGAGTTGAAAAAGGAAATCATTGAAGTAGAAGCTGGTGATGGAGCTGTCGTCATTCAGGTGACGGGTGAGCTCAAAATCAAGAGTGTAAAGATTGACCCGGAACAAGTTGACCTTGACGATATCAACGAGCTAGAACACTGGATCGAGATTGCCGTCCGCGACGGACTCGCAAAAGCACAAGAAGTAGCCGCCGAGAAAATGAAACCGCTCATGGGCGGACTTGGCAACCTAGGACTGTAGGGGGCGCCTTGGCACAACTTCTTCCATCTGCGCTCGTTGAAGCGATTGAACAGCTAGGTAAACTGCCTGGCGTTGGGGCGCGTACCGCCGAACGATACGCTTACTTTTTACTCAAAGCCGATATTCACACAAGCGAGAAACTTGCACGTGCTATAACAAAACTTCATTCAGAAGTAAAAAGTTGTCCCGTTACGTTTGCGCTAATTGACGCAGACGAAGAAGTATCTAGCCTGTACAGCGATGAAAGCCGCAATAAAAAACTTGTTGCTGTCGTGGAAGAACCTCTCGACATTATAGCGTTGGAACGCACTGGCCAATTCAACGGCACATACCATGTCCTCGGCGGCGCTATTAGTCCAATTGATGGAGTTGGGCCTGAGCAATTACATATACCCGAGTTACTAAAAAGGCTCGTCGACGATCAGGTAGAAGAAGTTATTATTGCCACTAATGCTAGCGTCGAAGGGGAGTCAACGGCCATCTTTTTGCAGCGTCACATTGCAGATGCGGGTATAGAGCTTAAGCTAACTCGATTAGCTCGTGGAATTCCAGTTGGCGTCGACCTTGAATACGCAGATCAGATTACGTTAACTCATGCTCTTGAAGGGAGACGCGCACTATGACAAATATTATTCGCATGCCAGGACTCATTGATGTCCATGTTCACCTACGTGACCCAGGTCAAACCGACAAAGAAGATTTCACGACAGGCACAAGCGCTGCTCTTGCTGGAGGCTTCACAACCGTTGTGGACATGCCGAACAATGCACAACCTATCAGCACACTCGAGCGTTTACAAGAAAAGCGAGCTATTGCTAGCAAAAAGATAGTGTCTGATATCGGATTCCACTACGGATCACTCGGTGACAACCTAGACACATTCACAGAAGCTGCAAAGTCTGCTATTGGTCTTAAGCTATACTTGAATAATACAACCGGCGGGTATTTGCTCGACGCCAAACATCTACGCGAAATCTACGCTGCATGGCCAAAAGAAAGTGTTGTCCTGCTACATGTCGAAGAAGACGTTATTGATGTTGCTATCGAATCACTTCAGGGCCTAGATCGTCCCGTTCACGTCTGTCACATGCCAAGCAAGGCGATATTAGAAAAGATCATTGCCGCCAAGCAACAAGGCCTGCCTGTGACTTG
>CAZDKN010000033.1:0-3489 GCA_964506065.1 uncultured Saccharimonas sp. (SeqCode)
TTTGAAACGCGTGACATTGACGAAATTGTCGAAGCACGGATGGAAGAGATATTCGAGGCTGTTCAACACGTATATCTCTTCCAGCCGTGCTTCGACAATTTCGTCAATGTCACGCGTTTCAAAACTGTAAATCTCGCCACCGTGCTTCATACTAATACCAGAGTTTTCGCGCCTGACAACGGCTGACGCATGTTCGATTTTTACAATTTCCGCGACTTCTGGGTCCGTTTTTAGACCGATTGCAAGATCGTTAGTGATATTGATACCGCCAAGTGGTAGTACAGCAGCATACTGCAAATCCCCTTCTTCATATATTGCTATGTTAGTTGTAGTACCGCCGATATCTATCACAGCCACTCCATTTTCAATCTGTTGTTCGCTCAGGACTGCTCGAGCGGCAGCAACGCCAGCAACAATAATTCCCTTCGGCAACACCTTCGCAGCGTCAGCTGCTTTTTGGACGTTAACAAGGTGCGGAGTAAGCGCCGAGACAACATGGGCATCAATTTCTAAGCGTGTACCAGTCATACCCAGCGGATATTTAATGTTATCTTGCCCATCGAGCTTATAAGCATGCGGAATAACGTCCAGAATTTCGCGGTTTGCAGGTACCTTACCTAGCGTTGCTACTTCTTCTATTCTGATAAGGTCATCGTGAGTAATTTCATGATCTGCTGCGCCCACCGCAATCATGCCGTCAGTATGAGTACTAACAATATGCGTACCGTTGATACTCACAGTAGCAGCGTCAACCTGATAACCGCTCATGCGCTCAGCCTCGCCTAGTGCATCGTCAATCGCTTGCGCGGGCCCACTAAGGGTCACAACTGTGCCTTTTCGCATACCACTGTTCGGGGCCGCTCCTACACCGACAATAGTCGGAGTACCTGTCGTTCCGTCGATGTGAGCAACCACGCAGCGAACTGTTGTTGTGCCAATGTCTAGACCGACAGCATACTTAGAGTTTTCTTGCATAGCATTAGTATATCGCTTACGTCTGTAGTTTGGAAGTGCTTGATCGTTGCACGTCGACAACATAATCGTATATCAAGCCGGTCGACAGGCCACAGAGCGCATACCACAGTAGTTCGCTAAGCGGGAAGAAGCCGAATAGAGTCGGATTCCAAGAGTGCTGAACAATCAAAAAATACTTATCTAGGTAATCTGGTGAGAGCATTCCGAACAATATAGCGTAGATGATTAACGATAGAGCTACGAGACACCCAGCGGTAACAAGTGCTTTCTTCCATAGAAAAGGCTTCTGTACAAGAATAAATATCGTAGCTCCACTCAACACTATGTAAGTAGCGATACCTGAATTAATCCCAACTACATCACTCAACACTACTATGCCAATAAGCGCTACACCCGCTAACGGAATGAACCTTCGGAAGAATTTTCCTTTGTTAACTGGTTGTCTTTGTTTGCTAATTACCCAAAAAACTGTCGAAGCGAGAGCAGCAAGAGCAAACCCAACAACAAAATCTTCAACCGAAGGTACCGCGACGCCAAACAAGCTTGGGGGGCGCCAATAATCCTGAAAATACCAGTATTCAATGATGAGCCCAGTTATACCACCCAAGATTCCGACTTTGAAAATAATCTTTAATAGATCCGGACGAAGCATCGTTATCACAACGACCGGCAGTAGGAAGCCGACGCCCATCGCTAAATAGATGTAGGAATCATTCATGCATGTAGTGTAAAGGCTACTTTAAAGTCGCGTCAAGATTTCGACACCATCTTCTGTGACAAGTACTGTGTGCTCAAAATGTGCGGACATACTGCCATCGCGAGTCGATATTGTCCAACCGTCATCTTCTGTTTTAATCAGCTCTCCACCAAGAGCTGCCATTGGTTCAATCGCAATCGTATCACCAGGCGACAGCAACACACCGCTCCCCTTTTTGCCATAGTTAGGCACCTCAGGTGCTTGATGCATTTCGTGGCCAACACCGTGACCAACTAGCTCACGAATAACACCCAGTTTGCCTCCAGCCAGCACTTTTTCAATCGCAGCCCCAATATCACCTGTATAGGTAGGTCCTTTAATCGCATCAATTCCGGCATACAAACTACGTTCGGTGAGGTTAATAAGATGCTTCACAGCACCACTTGGTTGTTCACCGACTACCATAGTAAATGCACTGTCTGTCTTCATATTTTTATATGTAATAACTAGATCAAAGCTAACAATATCCCCAGTTTGGAATACGTAGTCCGTTGGTATACCGTGAACAATTTGATCATTGACCGATATACAAATGCTAGCTGGAAAGTTCACCTCATCGGTCAAATACGTGGCAGTTGCCCCGTGAGCTTTAATCTCAGCTGCAACCCATTTGTCGATATCCAAGCCACTCACGCCAGGGACAACTTGCTTTTTTAATCCATCAAAAATAGTTGCCAGAATCTTACCTCCTGCGCGCATTGCTTGGATTTCGGCCTCTGTCTTCGCTACTTGCACCATCGGAACTTATCCTAGATGGTGAGATGTAATCTCATCCATAATATGATTGTGTACTTCGTCTATTTCACCAACTCCATTAATATGTACGATTGATACGCCCTGAGTTGAAAGATAATCTAAAATTGGATCAACTTCGTCGTGATAGATCTGTAAGCGTTTTTCGATGATACTAGGGTCGTCTTCAGCGCGACCACGAATAGCCAGCCGTTTCAAAATTTCTTCTTTAGACACGTCTATCACTACCACCAAATCAATTGCATAATCAAATTTTGCTTGCTGAGCGACCAACCATTCGGCCTGTTCTATTTTGCGCGGAAATCCGTCAAGAATAATTTGTTGACCTCTGGTAGCATCTAGTGCACTTGCCAGTAATTCTTGAGTAACTTCAGACGAGACAAGTGAACCTGCGGCCAAAATAGCCTGTATTGCAGGATCCTGACTCTCACGAAATAATTTGCCCGTACTAATCCACTGCCAGCCCTTTTCTTCAGCCAGCATTTGGCCCTGAACACTCTTGCCTGCTCCGGCAGGTCCAAAGAATAAAATCATTATAACGTCTCCGCAGTTACTGTATTATTGTTTGCTTTATTGTAGCGTGTTTTTAACGATTTGCGCTACCAGTGCGCCGTCAGCTGAATTACCAAGTTCTTTTTTTACAGCGCCGATAACTTGACCCATGCCAGACATATCACTGACGCCAAGTTCAGTGATTGATTTTTGCACGGCTGCAAGAATATCTTCCTCTGACGCTTGTGCTGGCAGATAAGCTTTGATAACTTCCGCCTCTTTGAGTTCAGTTTCAGATAGTTCTGGACGTCCTGCGGCTTCATACTGCGAAGCGCTATCACCCCTTTTTTTGATCTCGCGCGCAATCAACTGTTCAACAGTCGATTCATCGAGTCCAGTATCGCGTTTGTTTTGTTTGACCTCTTCGTCCAAGATAGCTGCTTTTAGCCCACGTAACACTTCGCTCTTAAAACGATCGCCGCCTAGCAAGGCGGTTTTGAGATCAGCTTCAA
>CAZDKN010000033.1:3499-6327 GCA_964506065.1 uncultured Saccharimonas sp. (SeqCode)
GCCATATTTAACGAAGTCCTAGGCGCGCTTTGTCTAGTTTTTCAGCCTTGCGAGCTTTACGAATAATCGCTTTTGTGCGGCGTTCGGTCTTACTGATTGGTTTTGCAAAACGCATAGCTGCCTTGGCTTCTGCCAAAACTCCACTTTGCAAAACTTTGCGGTTGAAACGACGAATAATATTCTCGTTTGCTTCTCGTTCATCTTTTCGGGTTACTTGTACCATATGGATGTATTGTAACAGAGACAGCACGTAAGTACAAGAGTCTACTGGGACAAGCTGAGGTTCGTTACGCCCGACCTGCGTATTCAGTAGTACTTGTTTCCTGAGCAACAGGAGTTTTCGCTGGTCGTCGACTAGGATCTAGAATCATACCAAGACTCTTCTGCCAAGCATCGATAAAATGACCACTTGGGGTTTCCTTTATAGTTGACCTAATAGTTTCAACTAAATCACCGTGTTCTTGTTTTTTATCAATGCCTAATTGCTCCAATCCTTCTATAACCGCAAGCCGATTGCCTACTTCACGTGCGACAGTTAGCTCGACAATCCGGTCAGCATCAGCAGGCACATCAGCATTCGAACAATATACATAACCTGACTCTGGTGTGTATCCAGCGTCCCTCAAGGCACCAGTAAGCACACTTGTCGATGGTGCCGTAAAAATACGTCCCATATGGTCAATGTAACTCAGCGTTCCATTGTTGGTATCGTACGTGCCAACGCGAGGTAAAACTTTACGACGAAAGTCTGCCAGGTACTCATTGCGTTGACTCTCGGCTGGGCTCACGTCGTCGAAATAGACCTCCGGACTGACTACATTAAACGTTCCCACATCGTCGATACGAACACCGGCAAGAAGTTTTAGGTCATCAGGCATGTCGATTGGAGCGATACCCTTCTCGACGGCCGCCTTGACCGATTCAACCATCTCAGGGGTCATTTCCGTAAGTGGCACCGCTTCAAGCTCAGATTTTGCACGCTCACCTCGAATAGCCTTTAACTCTTCGCTGGAACCACCGTACGAATATCTTTCATGGCCAAGTTCAAGGTGTCTTTTCTGTTCCCGAGCGCGGTCTTCGGACTCTTGTCGTTCCTGGTCATTACGCGCCTTTTCTTCAAGCTCTCCCGCTCGTCGCTCTTGCGCTTCTTGGTCTATGCGATCAAGATTAGCTTCAACGCCGCCCAAGAAAGAATTAGTCACATACGAAGGCGCTTCTGACTCACCCCTTGCGATGCGGTCAAGGTTGGTACCAACCTGCTCGCTACTGACTGCTTCTGCATCGCTACCTGTAAAGCCAACTTCCCGCGCGCGTCCTGCCAGTCGAGCGGCACGATCTTGCGGAGACTCTTCGTCTGCCTTTTCTTGTGGCGTTTTAATGTCGCCAGAAATCAGTTCGCCGGCTGACTCCGCCATCTCTAGATGAAGAGCGGTTGTATCAATAGGATCTCTTAGGTTTTCCTGGCCGCTATCGGCTTGGTACTCTCCCGTTGGTTCGCTCATTTTTATTTCTCCGATTACTATATTAACGTTCTACTTACGATTAAAGCACAAACGTTATCACACCACAACACAGTGGTATTATAGGGCCTCTAGGTAGAGAAGTTTTCCTTCAACGCTTTTTCGCCCCTTCCATTCGTTTAATGTCGGTTGGAAAAGTATCGTTACTTGTTCACCTGGCTCAGCAAAGAAGTGACCTGGCGCACTGAATGCAATAACTTGAATACGCTTGCCTATTTTGTCTTTTATCTCTAGTTTGACATGCTGATTCTCGGCGCCCATCCGACGTTGATCAGTGACAATCACATCCTGTATTTTTAAGATTGGCTCTGGATTGCCGCTGCCAAACGGCTCCAATTGAGCGAGCTGTTCAATAAGACCTTCTGTTACTTCTGATAAGTCTTGAATAACGACGTCCGCTCTAGGTAGCAACAGGGCTGCTTGGTTTGTCAGCTTTAATGACCGATAAAACTCGTTTGCGTGTCTGCGGAAGGCGTCAATGTTTGCTGTCGGTAAGGTAACTCCAGCGGCTAATGTATGTCCGCCACCTTTTGTAATAATGTCGCCTGCTGCCCGAATGACGGCTACGGCACTAAAATCTCCGTAACTTCGAGCAGACCCTTTGGCAATATCGTCCATTTCTTGCAATACATAGGTAGGCTTTTGATATTTTTCTAAAAGTTTAGCTGCAACAATGCCAACGATACCGTGATTCCAATCAGCGCCGCTCACAACAAGAACCGGATCCGCCGCATACCGCTCTGCTTGCATGATAGCTTCGTTGAAAATTTTTGCTTGATCAGAACGACGTGCAGCATTCAACGCGTCTAGCTGTTCGGCCCGTTCCAAAGCTACTTCAACAGTGTCAGCAAGCAGCATGTCTAGGCTGTGCCGTGCGGTCTCAAGCCTGCCTGCAGCGTTCATACGTGGTCCTAATGCAAACCCAAGAGATCTGCTATTTAATGTATGAGGTTCAACGCGCGCTACTTCCATTAATGCACGTAGTCCTGGTCGACGTGTTTTTGCTAGCACCTTCAGACCCCAGTAGACATTCGTTCGGTTCTCATCGATAAGTGTTACGACGTCGCATACCGTCCCAAGCGCTACCAAATCTAGCAACCACTTTTCGGCGCCGTCAGGTAGTCCTTCAAGTCTCGTTTGCAAGGCCTGAACTAGCTTGAAGGCAACTCCGACACCTGCTAAATCAACAAAAGGATATGCGTGATCAGATCGCTTGGGGTTTACAACCGCTACGGCAGGCGGCAATGTATCACCCATCGTGTGATGGTCAGTCACAATCACATCGAGACCCAACTGGTTCGCATGTTC
>CAZDKN010000033.1:6337-7643 GCA_964506065.1 uncultured Saccharimonas sp. (SeqCode)
GTTCAATTTCTTTGTGGCTTATACTGCCACAGTCAACGGTTACGATAAGTTCTGTTCCGTCCGCCGCAATCTGTTCAACGGCGTCATTTGTCAGTCCGTAGCCCTCAACAAAACGATTAGGAATAAATGATTTGACGTGCTTGAACCCGAGCGATTTAAAGGCGTCAATAAGCAGCGTCGTCGCTGTTAGTCCGTCGATATCATAATCGCCGTATATAGTAATCCTTTGCTGAGCCTTGCGCGCCTGTACGAGTCGATCAACGGCCTTTTGCATATCCGGGAGCAAGAATGGATCGTGTTTTTTGGTGTAGTCTGGTAGTAAAAAATCAGCCGCCAAACCGCGGGCAGCCAAGATGTCATCAAAGAGTGACATATTAGATATCAGACGATGAACGTTTCGGGCGTCCTGCGTGCTGCTGTGATTTAATGACGATACTTTGTAGCTCTTTAAAAATTGGGAACTGCTTATTGGTAGCGTAAATCTTGGTATTGCCTTGCTTTTCACTCGTCAGAAAACCGACTTTTTCTAGCCTCTTCAGTTCGCGCTGAATATTGCCTGGGTCTTCCTTGATTAGCTTAGCGAGGCCACGAACGTGCGTGCGGAAATCAGGATACTTGGCGTATACCACCACTATTTTGCGTCGTACCCGAGATGTAATAAAAACGTCTAACATGAATTCCCTTATTTAAACCTCTGACCTCATCGTTGCTTTTTATTCTACACTTTTTCTAGCCTGCGGGTCAACGCCAATTCAGCACAATTTGATTAATTTTTGCAATCGTCTCTTCGTGGGAGGGAATAGTATTGACGTTGTAATAGTGGTCAGTACCCATAAAATTCTCTTTTACGTCAAGAATATGCAATTCGTCAGCTAGGATATGGAGTCGGTCGACGGCCTGAACGTTTGCTGTTGGTGACGCAACCACCAACTTTTTAACGCGAATAGGTTTCATGAAATCAATCGCCACATCGATCGCAGCACCGTTATCGATACCGTCAGAGACCAATATCACAACATGATCACGCAACAACTCATTGTCCATCAGACCACCATCACCTAGCAAGCGATTCATTTTCTGGAACGCTTCACGTTTCTGATCATCTAAATACCCGTGGAATTCACTGGCATATTCTTCGATTTCTCCAGTCGAAAACATGCCGTTATAGGTAAAACCTCCGTCTTGGGCAACGGCACCAAAGCTAAGCCCTTCACCTGGAATTGCTATTTCCTCGGTGAGCAACATCATCAAGACACAATGCAGTGCGGATGCAATTTGTTCGCCCACAAGTACCCCACCGTCATTT
>CAZDKN010000034.1:0-7323 GCA_964506065.1 uncultured Saccharimonas sp. (SeqCode)
CTTGCCATCGAGCATAGATTTGTTAATCAAACGTTGCACAAGCACGCTTTGGTACTTGCGGTCTGGGTTTAGCTTGCGTTGCAAGCTTGCGGTTACTTTACGAGGCATCTTATAGCCCTCCTTCGATTTGTTCTGGTGTAATTACGGGCATTTCTTTTGTATCTGTTTTTGCTAGCATCTCTGCGGTTATACCGCCAAATAGATGATCGACAACTTGAGGAGGAACAACGTTAGGAGCATGATCTGTTGATTGCGCTTCCACGGTCTCTACAGTCGGATCAGCAAGCCTCGGATTAGCTTTCTCGCGAGCCTCAAAAACGCTCTCAATTGTATCGAGATTAGCCATTACTTAGTCTCCTTCTTAGCACCGTATTTGCTACGACCTTGTTGGCGCTTGGCAACACCTTGAAGGTCAAGGGCACCACGAACGATGTGATAACGAACACCCGGGAGGTCTGGCACACGACCACCACGAACCAACACAACGGCGTGTTCCTGTAGGTTGTGACCTTCGCCACCGATGTATGCCCAAACTTCTTGACCGTTCGTCAAACGAACACGAGCAACTTTACGAAGTGCAGAGTTAGGCTTCTTTGGTGTTTTAGTCGTTACTTTGATACAGACACCACGCTTTAGTGGGCCTTCTTGGTTGGTGTAACGAGTTTTTAGCGCGTTATAAATACGTCCAAGCGCAGGTGACTTACTTTTCTTACCAGCAGTCTTGCGAGGCTTGCGAACTAATTGATTGATTGTTGGCATTAATACTCCAGATTTTATTATTACAATTGAATAATCAGAACGAGGCAATCCATAAATGAAACGCTAATTTCACATATCTTCCTACGTTCTTTGATTATATTTTACAGATTGGATTCAGCATATCCGCTCTGTGTCATACCTATGGTCACGTTTGAGTCTGTACACATTCTAATAACTCTCGCGTTCCATAAGAGGAAACTCACCTTGTATTGTAGCAAAAGTTGGGCGTTTTGTCTAGTAAGCCTGGACTAAGAACGCCCGTGATGCGCAGTAGACTTTTGTTGAGATGGTAGCCCGCAATTCGCATCAATAGATACACAATGCTGCACAGCAATTTTGCGTGCTCCACTGATTGCAGCCGCATGTCTCTGTGGATTATACATAACGAGTTCGGAATCATCCTGCGACATACCAGCTATTACTTCTGGAGCAACGTCAGAAACAGCGGTAAGTTCCTCGTTTAGCTTAATGAAAAAGTCACATTCTTGGCCTGATTTTGGACACACATTTCTAGAGTCAACACCCATACTTGTTTCACCTGTCATATTTTTCTCCTAGTTGTTTTCATTATAGAGACACGACTTACAAACACAACCATAAGCATATTCCATCGCTGCAAGGCCTGGCCTTGCAGCCTTTTTCAATGTTACCTCTACCTCAATTGCAGGGCCTGGCCTTGCAACGTTCTAACAAAAAAACCCCGCTTAGCAAGCGAGGTTTTCTTTGCTTAAACAGTCTAGTCTACTAGACTGCTAGTTCGACATCTTCGGCAATTTCGTCTGCCAATTCGTCATCACTTTGTAGTGACCCGTCCGCGCGGCGCGCTCCAGTTCCGACTGGGATCTTGCGACCAATGATCACATTTTCCTTTAGCCCATGGAGGCGATCAATACGTCCTGAGACAGCAGCGTTGATCAGTACACGAGTCGTGTCCTGGAACGATGCAGCAGACAGGAAGCTATCAGACCAGATCGATACCTTGGTAATTCCAAGGAGCAATTGGGTGTAGCTCACCAAGTCTTTCTTCTCAGCAGCAAGGATTGCGTTAGCCTCGACAACAGCAGCTTTGCTGACAATATCACCTGTGACAAACGTAGAGTCACCTGGATCCTCAATCTGCACGCGACTGAACATCTGGCGCACAATGATCTCAAGGTGCTTGTCAGCAACATCTTGACCCTGTGCAGCGTAGATACGCAGTACTTCGTTAATAATGTAACGTTGTGCAGCTTCTGTACCCTTGAGACGCATTTGGTCGTGGAGGTTGAGTGATCCAATCGTTAGGCGATCACCTGCTTCGACCACATCACCAGCTTTGACAACCAGTTGAGTATTACCAGGAATCTCATATTTCACTGGTGAACTTGCGTTCGCAGCAATAATGATCATCTTCTTGGTTACTTCAACGAGACCATCAAACGGTGCTACGAGCGGTTTAGACTCGCTCTCACCTGTCGCAAGAACATCGCCAACCTTTACGTTGCTGCCAGATTTGACTGTCGCAGTGCGACCTTCAAGTTCTAGGCGCTCAACGTGACCAGCTTCTGGGGTTACTTGGACAACATATTTCTTGCCGTCTTCCCATACGTCGACTAAACCAGTTAGTTCAGTAACGAATGCTTGACCCTTTGGCGAACGAGCTTCAAACAACTCTTCAACACGAGGCAGACCTTGGGTGATGTCTCCACCAGCCACACCACCGGCGTGGAATGTCTTTAGTGTTAGCTGCGTACCAGGCTCACCGACAGATTGTGCCGCGATGACACCAACTGGTTGTGCAACGCTGACCAATTTACCAGATGCCATATCGATACCATAACTCTTCTGTGGAATACCTCGAAGATTCTTGGTTGTAAGGACTGATTGAATCTTAACGGATGTAACACTTGCATCAGCTTCGATCTTGTCAGCGATCTCACGAGTAATTAGCTCGTCGGCCTTGATGTGACCAGGTATGTCTTCGGCCGTGAAACGTCCAAACAGACGGTTACCAAAGTCAATCATCGTGAGCTCTGACTCTGAGCGATAGATATTGAATCCTTCGTCATTATCAGGGGTATCTTCAACCGTAAAGACGTCTTGTGACACATCAACCAAACGACGAGTTAGGTATCCTGAGTCGGCAGTCTTAAGAGCGGTGTCAATTAGACCCTTACGCGCACCACGTGTTGCCACGAACTGCTCTAACGAGCTCAAACCATCACGGTAGTTACTTCGGATCGGTAGCTCAATTTCGCGGTTAGCCGCGTCCACCATGATTCCCACCATAGCGCTCGCAAGCTTAACGTTTGAAATATCGCCACGTGCACCAGAGTTAACCATCACACTAATGCTGGTGTCCATGTTCTTCAACTCACCTTGTAGGAAGTCGGTCACGTTACGGTCAACCGCTCGCCATGAGGCAACAGTCAAGTTGTAACGTTCGTCCTCGGTGATCAGACCCTGGTCGAACTGTTCAGAGATGAGCGCAGTTTTGGCGTCACCTTCGGCAACGAATTCAGCGATCTCGTCAAAGTGTAAGTAGTCGTCTTTACCAGTCGATACAGCAGCAATTGTTGCAAATCGGAAGGCTAGACCTTTCATGCGGTCAGCAGTTTGGGCAGTTGTCTCGGCGTCATAGTCGTTAAATATCTTCGCAAGAACTTTCTTCAACTGCTTCTTTGACTGGATATTGTTGTCGTACGGGAAGTCAGCAGGCAGAATTTCGTTAAAGAATACACGCCCTAGCGTTGTTTCACGAAGTTCACCTTTAGCCAGGACTCGAATCGGAGTCTGTAGTTGAAGTTGCTTGTTGTCGTATGCCATTTCAGCTTCATATACAGAGCTGTATGACTTAATCTTGTCAGTCTGAGCACTTGGCTTTTCGTACGTTAAGTAGTAGTTACCAAGCACGACGTCCTGTCCAATGTTGAGCACTGGCGCACCGTCAGCAGGCTTTAATAGGTTGTTCGTTGCGCTCATCAGTTCGCGAGCTTCGCGCTGCGCGTCGTTAGAGAGTGGCAAGTGAACAGCCATCTGGTCACCGTCGTAGTCGGCGTTAAATCCGTTGGCGACAAGTGGGTGCAAGTGAATAGCCTTACCTTCAACCAATTTTGGCTGGAATGCCTGAATAGACAAACGGTGTAGGGATGGAGCACGGTTAAGAAGGACATACTTGCCTTCAATAACAGCATCAAGCGCGTCCCATACCAATGCATCACCAGCTTCGATTAAACGAGTTGCTGAGCGGATGTTATGAGCGTACTCACCACGAATCAACCAGCTAATCACAAATGGTTTGAACAACTCAAGCGCCATTTGCTTTGGCAGACCACACTGGTTAATCTTGAGCTTTGGTCCCACAACAATCACTGAACGTCCAGAGTAATCAACACGCTTACCAAGCAAGTTCTGGCGGAATCGCCCTTGCTTACCCTTTAGCATGTCGCTAATCGACTTCAGGCGTCGGCGTCCGCCGGTCGCGTTTACAGCTCGTCCACCACGTGCGGCTGAGTTATCGATCAACGCATCAACAGCTTCTTGGAGCATTCGCATTTCGTTACGGCGAATCACTTCAGGAGCGTTCAGGTCGATCAGTTTCTTGAGACGGTTGTTACGGTTAATGACACGTCGGTAAAGGTCGTTCAGGTCGCTTGTTGCAAAGCGTCCACCAGTTAGCTGCACCATTGGACGAAGGTCCGGTGGGATAACAGGAAGAACCGTCAGCGTCAGGCTACTTGGTTTGATACCGGCAGCAGCCATACCTTCAAGCACCTTCAGGCGCTTCAGGAGTTTCTTTTCGCGCTGACCCTTTGCGCCTTCGACTTCTTCGGTCAATTGAGCAATCAGCTCAGGCAACTTGATCTCGTCAAGAAGCGCTTTGAGTGCTTGACCACCCATACCAACTTCAACCAAGTCTTCGTATTCTTCAGGAAGGTTACGGTAGTCAACTTCATTAATCAACGCGCCCTTTACAAGACTGTCGAGTTGCGCTTTCTTCACAAGATAGCTCTCGTTTAGCTCTTCAACTTCGCGTGACATCGCTTCTGCCAGCGCTTTAACGTCAAGTGTTGGATCGCCTTCACTTGAGCCTGCTTCGTTCTCGTAACGCATCTTAATCGCAGCACGTCCAGCTTCAGTCTCGGCTTCAAGATCAGCCAAATATTGGTCGCGCTTTGCGTCGTCAGATTTTAGGATTACGTAAGTAGCAAAATATGCAATACGCTCCAGGTTACGAACAGTGATACCAAGTAGCAAGCTCATTGCAGATGGCGTACCGCGCATGAACCAGATGTGCGCAACAGGTGCCGCCAAAGTAATGTGCGCCATGCGTTCGCGACGAACGATAGATTTGGTAACCAAGTCACCGTTCTTGTCGATAGCAGCTTCGCGTGAGCGAACACCCTTTAGTTTGTTATCGTGTGGATTGATGTCTTTGACTGGGCCAAAGATTCTTTCACAGAACAGACCGTCTCGCTCTGGTTTTTGAGTACGATAGTTAATCGTCTCTGGTTTTGTAACTTCACCGTGACTCCATTTCAGGATATCATCGGGACTCGCAACTGCGAGGCGAACTGCGTCAAAGTCGGCAATTCCGTTGTTTGCTAAAATGCGACTCATATTACGCCTCCTCCTTGATTTCTTCTACTTCATCCATGTCTTGAATTGTCACACCGTCACCTAGGTCTCCGAGGTCGTCTGCTTCATCCAAGATTGTTTCTTCGTCGTCATCATCGTCCCCAGTTGATGGGATTGCCGCAACTGGTTCGCCGTTAATAACACTTCCGATAATCTGTTCTGCGTCAATAATCGCGTCCTCTGACTCGTCGAGTAGGTCAACACGAAGACCAAGACCTTGCAGTTCTTTTACCAATACATTGAATGATTCTGGTAGTTTTGGACCAACAATTGCTTCGTCCTTGATGATTGATTCATATGCCTTTGCACGTCCGTACACGTCATCGGATTTGATCGTAATCATTTCCTGAAGTGTCGAAGCAGCACCATAGGCTTCGAGAGCCCAGACTTCCATTTCTCCGAATCGTTGGCCACCATTTTGCGCCTTACCACCGAGTGGTTGCTGAGTAACCATTGTGTATGGGCCAGTTGAACGAGCATGGATCTTGTCGCTCACCATGTGGTGTAGCTTGATCATGTGCATCACACCAACAGTTGTGCGCTCTTCGAACGGATTACCGTCACGACCGTCAAATAGTTGGAACTTACCGTCTGTCGCAAAGCCTGCCTTTTTCAGCTCGTCGCTAATGACATCGTTTGGCACCCCGTTAAATGGAGGCGTTGCAACTTTGTACCCAAGGGCACGTGCAGCCATACCAAGGTGCGTTTCAAATAGCTGTCCAATGTTCATACGAGATGGCACACCAAGTGGGTTCAATACCACATCGACAGGTGTTCCGTCTTCCATAAATGGCATGTCTTCGACAGGCAAAATTCGTGCAACAACGCCCTTGTTACCGTGTCGTCCAGCTAACTTGTCTCCAACCGAAATCTTACGCAGTTGAGCCACAAAGATCTGGATTTGCATCAAAACGCCAGCTTTTAACTCGTGACCGTTTTCGCGGCTAAAGATCTTAACACCGACAACTTTACCGCCACCAGCATTGTTCATGCGTTGTGATGTATCACGAACGTCCTTGGCTTTTTCACCAAAGATAGCGCGGAGCAATCGTTCTTCGCTCGATAGTTCTTGCTCACCCTTTGGAGTAATCTTACCGACTAATACGTCGCCAGATTTTACTTCTGATCCAAGCTGTACGATACCACTCTCGTCTAGGTGACGAAGTGATTCTTCAGATACGTTTGGAATATCACGAGTAACAATTTCTGGACCAAGTTTGGTTTCGCGAACTTCAACAGTGTAGTCCTTGATGTTAATGCTTGTTAGCGTGTCGTCTTGGACAACACGGCTTGAAAGCACGATGGCGTCGTCCATGTTGTAACCACCCCATGGCATGAAGGCCACGGTAAGGTCACGTCCAAGCGCTAGTTCACCGTCAGCGATTGAGGCGCCTTCGATCAGAATGTCGCCAGCTTTTACCTTGTCGCCGCGTGATACGCGAACTTTTTGGTTGATTGAACGGTCATCATTACTTTTGGCAAAGTGAATGACTTCGTAAACCTTAACGCCGTCTTTGTATGCAACGTGAACTTCGTCGCCGTCAGCGCGAACAACTTCACCCGCACCACTGGCAACAACCAGTTGACTGGTGTTTTTAGCGATTTCGCCTTCGATACCAGTTCCCACAATTGGAGATTCAGGAATAAGTAGAGGTACTGCTTGCTTCTGCATGGCAGAACCCGTTAGTGAACGGTCAACACGGTTTTTCTCGATGAACGGAATCAAGGCTGCGCTTGATCCAAGAATTTGCTTGTGAGCTGCATCAACGTAGGTAACTTCACTAGCGTCAACTTGCTCTGGAAGCAGTCCGTTACGAGCGCTTACCCGCTCGTCAACGAATGAACCATCAGCCTTAATCTTGGCGCTGGCATCAGCGATAACTTCGGTAATTTCCTGTGAGGCGTCTAGATAGACAACTTCGTCAGTCACTTTACCTTAAACAACCT
>CAZDKN010000035.1:0-7228 GCA_964506065.1 uncultured Saccharimonas sp. (SeqCode)
CGGTAATTTCCTGTGAGGCGTCTAGATAGACAACTTCGTCAGTCACTTTACCTTTAACAACCTTCAAATATGGTGTTTCGATAAAGCCGTACTCGTTAACACGAGCATACGCAGCCAAGTTGAGTACCAATCCAATGTTGGCACCTTCTGGAGTTTCAACCACACACAAACGTCCGTAGTGTGTTGGGTGAGCGTCACGTACGTCAAAGCCTGCACGCTCGCGTGAAAGTCCACCAGGACCCATTGAGCTCAGGCGACGCTTGTGAGATAGCTCTGCTAGCGGGTTTGTCTCGTCCATCAGTTGTGACAGCTGTGAACTTGCAAAGAATTCGCGTACAGCTGCAACCACAGGACGTGCGTTGATCAGTTGTGACGGCGAAACATTCTCGATGTCTGACATAGACATACGGTCCATAGCGTTTCGTTGCATACGAAGCATACCAACACGGAATTGACGAGCAACCAACTCACCAACTAACTTAATGCGACGGTTTGACAGGGCGTCAATATCATCAGCAGGATCTTGAGTGTTGTTCAAACGAATAATCTCGCGAACAATCGCAATGAGGTCGTCGAGTTGGAATACACGGTTTTCGGTAGTGTTAGGAACAGTCAAACCAAGGCGTTGGTTCAACTTGTAACGTCCAACACGACTGTAATCGAATCGTTTGAAGTCAAAGAACATGCGCTCAATCATTGATCGAGCGTTATCGACGGTAGCAAGGTCGCCTGGACGAAGACGCCGGTAGACCTCAATCAATGCTTCGTTTGCGCCGCGAGATGGATCTTTATCGAGAGTGGCATCGATATATTTCAGCTCACCAGTGTCTACATCGGCAAATAGGCTCTTGATGTCTGATGTTTTGTTGTGGCCTAGGGCACGGAACAGTGTCGTAATTGGCAGCTTACGACGACGGTCGATCTTAACATAGATAGCACCGTTAGACGCTGTCTCGAATTCCAACCAAGCGCCTCTTCCTGGAATCAATTTAGCACCGTAGAAATTGCGAGTGGCGGCTTTATCGGCAGTAAAGAACACACCAGCGCTACGAATAAGTTGTGATACAACGACACGTTCTGTACCGTTAATGATAAACGTACCGCGGTCAGTCATCCATGGGTAATCACCAAGATAGATTTCTTGCTCCTTGACTTCGCCAGTTACTTTGTTTGTCAGCTCAACATTGGCGTGCAGTGGCGCATCAAATGTTAAGTTGTTCTCTTTAGCGTTCTGTTCGGTTGACTTTGGATCTTGGAACTTGTATTCCTTGAATCGTAACGCCAATTTTTGACCAGTGTAGTCATCGATCGGGTTAAGCTCCGCAAAGATCTCACTCAGTCCAGTTTCGACGAATTCACGCCAACTGTCCTTTTGGTGAGCAATTAAATTTGGTAAAGGCAACGCAGTATCGTCTTTTGTAAAGAAAACACGCTTTGCAAAGTCAGGCTTAGTTTTTGCCATAGTATGCAATGCTCCTCGCAATAAATTGTATTAGTTTGATAGGGGTTCTTTGGCGCCGAAGATTCCCTGAGCGTAAGGTCAGTCCGTTGTAAAATGCCACTCCAACAACAGGACATAGATAACCAAAGCTACACTACTTCTTGTCACCTATTGTGCGGGTTGGCCAGCGAATAGTCAAGACTATTTAGAGCTTTTTTATAAGGAATCATCAGAGACAAGCGTATCAAGAGATCTGCCAGCTAATTCACGCACCAAAAGTGTATGCTCTACACCAAAGCGACGAGCATACTTTTCTTGTGGTCTAAATCGTTCTTCGTCCGCAGCCAAGTGCGCTGGACTGCCGGTTGGCACACCAAAATAAAGCCTGCCGTTACTACGCGCATACTTGTTTGATGTATGACGCAATAAATCTATCATAATCGCTACCTGTTCATCGCTTTCTTTCGCTAACAAAGCAAATATCCCTAGCGCATTTGTCTCTGGTCTTGCTTCACGTCGCATAATGAACCTGTCGATTGGTGATTCGTATGGCGCAAGGTCTTCCGCGGCCATAGGACGTACTTCGATAGCACCTACTAAGTCTTTACCGTCAAATGCTCCCATAAAACGCTCGGATCCATCGACCAGCGCTTGGTTCTGCGCATGCGCTTGTGCCCAGACATGGACAACATTGTCTGCATTAAGATCGTGCGCAACAATTGCCTTTCGTCTTGCTCCAGCCTTGACAAGAGCAGTTTCACGCATACTGACAAAGCTGCGGGCATTATCCAGCTGATGTCGTCCACCTTCGTTCTCAATAGGACGAATTTCTCTCATAGTTTTATTATATCATAAAACGGTTATTATGTCTATGCTTTGCTGATCACTTCGTCGATAAGACCGTATGCTTTTGCTTCTTCTGGCGTCATCCAATAGTCGCGTTCCATGTCGATCTTGATTTTAGATATCTTTTGACCAGTATTTTTCGCAAGCAGTTCGGCTAGCATTTCTTTTACAGCCAAACCTTCCTTCAAATCGATTTCCATATCTGTTACTTTACCCTGTGTACCACTGCTTGGCTGGTGAATCATCACCTTGGCATGAGGTAACGCGAATCGTTTACCTTTCGCGCCGCTCGAGAGCAAAAATGCCCCCATACTTGCCTGCAAACCAATACCAATCGTCTGAACGTCGGGTTTGATATATTGCATCGTGTCGTAAATAGCCATACCGTCATATACACTACCGCCAGGACTGTTAATGTATAGCTTGATGTCCTTTTTTGGGTCCTCGTAGGCAAGATGAAGAAGCTGTGCCACAACAATGTTGGCAGTGTGTTCATTCACTTGCTCACCCAAAAAGATAATTCGTTCGTTTAACAGACGTGAATAGATGTCAAAAGCACGTTCACCCTCAAACGTTTTCTCGATTACCGTTGGGACTAAATAGCTCGATGGTTTACTCATATATTATATTGTATACAAAATTAGCACTCGTTGCAAGTGAGTGCTAACATCTATTTTAGAAACAACTATTTAGTATTGAGTTCGACGAGTCGGTCGACTGTTTTTTCAGTCAACAGTCGGTTCGCAATATCACGCCGGACCTCTGGGTCATCAAACTGCTTTAGTGTTTCAGGACTATTCGCATATTGCTTTTTGTATAAATCAATGTGTGCGTTTAGTTCGTCAGTTGTAGCGTCGATCTTCTCAACCTTGCTGAGTTCGGCTAACGCTAGTCCGGCCTTGACACGCTTGATTGCTGTTGGCTTTACTTCATTTTCAGTCCAGTCGTCTTGGTCCTTGAACTTCTGCGTCTTGAGGTACTGATCCAGGGATAGACCCTGGTACATCAAGTTCTGTTCAAAATCTTGCTGGATTGATTTCATTTGGTCGCTGATGAGGATTTCGGGCACGGGAATCTTGCTGTCTTCGATTAATTGTCCGACCAAGTCGTCTTTCAATTTGTCACGTGCTTCGCGCGTTTTGCGTTCCGTCAGTTCGCGCTTGATGTCAGCTTTCATCTCGGCAACAGTCGAAAAAGGGCCGCTCTTTGCAGCAAACTCGTCGTTAATCTCTGCAGGTACAACTTCCTTGATCGACTTGAGTGTTGTTGTGAAGGTCACTGGGGCACTCTTGAGTTCTTCGACGTGATAGTCAGCTGGGAATTTCAGGTCAATATCAAATGTTTCACCAGGTTTGTGCCCGACAATCGCTTCTTCAAAGCCTGGGATAAATGAGTTGCTCCCTAGAGTCAGTGCGTAGTCATTGCCTGTGCCACCGTCAAATGCCACACCGTCTTTCTTACCAACGAAGTCGATAATCGTCTCGTCTCCGGTTTTGGCAGCACGTTTGACATCCTTTTTCTCGCCCAGGCCTGCACACATGCGCTCGATGATTTCGTCGACCTCTTTGGCTGTCACTGTTACTTTTTCCACAGTTGCTTTGAGTTTTTTGTAGTTACCAAGTGTAATCGCAGGCAGTACTTCCGCCTCTGCTGTAAACTCGAGGGTTTCTCTTGGAACAAATTTCTTTACCTCGACTGAAGGGCGATCGAGTACTTGAATTTTCTCCTCAGTAAAGGCTGTTGCTACTGATTTACTGATAGCATCGTCCAGGGTTTGTTCTTGCAGTTTTTGTGGATCGACGTTCTTTTGTGCAACAGCAATCGGGACTTTGCCTTTACGAAAGCCTGGGACTTTGACGTCACGAGCGAGTTTGCTCAGCGCAACCTGTTCGGCTAACGAAAGTTCATCGCCAGTTAATGTAATGGTTAGTTCTACGCGGGTATCTGATAGGTGTTTAATGGTGGTCTTCATACTCAAACGAGTATAGCAAGTTGACCCATCATCACCAAATCCCTCCTATAGCACGTGTTGCTCAGCAATAGAATTTCAAACCTGAGAATTAGCTGAACAAGGGATAAACCCTTGTACGAACAAAGGGACTTTGCGGGTGGCGTTCGCTGGGGCAGCACCCACTTTTGATAATTGACGTAACCGGCAATTTCAAAAAGAAGAGGCGAGCCGAACACCAAAACCCGTAGGGTTCTTATGCCAAATCGGGGAGATCGTCATCTTCGTCAGAGCGACGCCGGTCTTGGATTAAGCTCACAATGCGAGAAAAGCCAAGTTTCTGCTCTTCGGTGCTCCTCGTGTCCTTGAGAGTGTAGATTTCTTCCCTTACTTCGTCCTCGCCAACAAACAAAATATACGGAATGTTCTTTTTGACCGCAGTTTTAATCTGCCGATCGAGTTTGCGATCTGTGATATCGAGTTCGACGTTAACGCCTTCACTACGCAAATGACGCGCTAACTTGCCGGCGGCTTTTTGAACTTCACCCAGAACCACAATGTAAATATCTGTTGTTGACGCCAGGTGTGGTAATAATTTGTGAGCTTCGAGGAAGTTTTCGATCGTGGTGCCACCCTGTGCCATACCGACTGCCGAAATAGGCTCGGCACCAAACAATCCGACGAGTCCATCGTAGCGTCCACCGCCTAGCACAGCACGGTTATTGTCAGGGTCTGTATCGAACACTTCAAAAACTGTTCCAGTGTAATAATCGAGTCCTCGCATCAGCGTAATATCGAACACGACGCTTTTAATGCCTGCTTGGTCTAAAATCGCAAATAGCTCATCTGTTTCGACAGCTGCAGTGCTCGTCCGAAGCTCGGCTGGTAGGTCGGCGACTTTTTTTGCGCTCATCAACTTGGTCAGCTTTTCCATACCGTCACTTGCCTTTTTACCCAGAATTTCATTTGCCTGATCCTTAAACTCTGCCTCAGCAATTTTGTCTTTACGATCAAACAGTTTAACCATTTGATGGGTCTGCGTTTCATCAAGTCCTAGATACTCTGTCATTATCAAATTAATCAGATTGCGGTTGTTGACTCTGATGACGTAGTCTTTATCTTTGGCGCCGAATTCTTTCATGACGGCGTCAGCCATGACAATGATCTCGGCGTCCGCACGCACTGTGTCAACGCCAAATATATCAACATTTAGTTGCCAGAACTCACGCTCACGACCACGTTGTGGACGTTCGTAGCGCATAAAGTTAGCCACGCTATAAAGACGCGCTGGATACGCCAGTTCTTGGCGCTTTGCAGCGACCATACGGCTAATCGTCGGGGTCATCTCGGGTCTAATCGCGACGATTCGGCCGCCGCGGTCCGTAAACGTATAGGTTTGCTCGTTAGCCAATTCGTCGCCACTTTTGGCAGCGTAAATCTCTAGTGGCTCAAGCGTTGGTGCGCCATATTCCTCGTATCCATAGCGTTCTGATACTTGACGCCACACGTTAAAAATATAGTTTTGCACCCGTTTGTCCTCGGGATAATAATCACGCGTGCCTTTGTATGGTTGTGAAGATAGACTACCCATTTCACTCATTTTCACACTTTTCTCCTTGATTTGCAATCATGCTCGGCTGAAAAGTAAGCTGATTATAAATAGCATTTGACTGTTTGTAGTACTTGGCCCATTCTTTGTCACCATACGAAAAGTGCCACCATTCACCATCAAATGGTGCAAAACCTGTTGACATCATGACAGTCCTTAGTAGCATACGATTTCGCATCGCTTCAAGTCCGATAAAAGGAGAAAACGTGTAGGTATCAGGCACAAAATCGCCGATTTTCGTTCCGAAATCAATCGGTTCCCCGCCACGAGTAATTTGAATGTCCACAGCTCCGCCAGTAGGGTGACCGGCGACATCTGGACGAGCAGTCAAGCGGTGTGCAGCCATGTCTAATTCTTCGTCGGTATATTCTCCGCTGAATTTTTGCTTGGCTAACTCAAAGTTTTTTGTTTGCACTTGCAAAGCCCTATAACCATAGGTGACATTGAGTGACAGGTTAGGATCTGTTGCGACAAGTAGTTCGGCTGCGGTGCTCAATCTCCGCAAGACACCTTGCCGGACATAGACAACATCACCAGTGTACGGCGTCATGTCACCACCTCGTTGCTTTGCTGTTAATCGTTCAGTGTCCTCAACTGGTGCTAAAAGTTCTCCGTTATCAATAACAAGAATATCTTTGTAATCTGCTATCGTGAGCATCGAAGCTTCTAGGCTTTTATACACCTCGCTTTTATCAACTTCTGTCATCGCTACCTCTCATGATCATCTCTGGATATACATCAATTAATTTGAGTATTTCAACTAATCCATTTTGTCGAGCTGTTTCACCTGAGTCCACTATATCCGCAGCAAGTGGTGCACCGACCAACCGCATTGCAGCTTCGATACTACCTGATACAGTAATGTCACTCGGTACAAGTGGTAAGTTGCCTGTTAGGTATTGCAGGCTTTTCGGACGACCGGTCACTACTTCCAATGGATCTCTTGTTGACTTCGAATCGAGCAGTCGCTGCAGTTTGACGGCATCTTCTTGTGTTGCCAATAATGAAAAGCGGCACATTGCCTCTTGGCCAATTCTTTGATAACGAACCGATTGCTCGGGTTTACTAAAAGTTAGGCTGTACTCTATGCGTGAATCTGTCCCTGTCATACCGACATCGCCTCTCCCCGCCGCAATAAGCCCTGGAATATCTTTGCCTTTCATAAGCCAAAATACTTTTCCACCCGATTTGGCCACAAGTTCTCGCCCTCGAAAGGTAGGAACCTCTATGTCTGTAAAATTTTGAAATGCATCAACACTTGCCCGATTATCATCGCCTTTAGGGATCAGCACGTTTTCCGCACTTCTTGCTAAATCTCTCATAATAATTCTCCTAAAAGTAAATTTGAATAACTAAAAACGCCGAAGCGATGTTCGGCGTTATG
>CAZDKN010000036.1:0-7115 GCA_964506065.1 uncultured Saccharimonas sp. (SeqCode)
AGGCTTGCGAAGAGTTGTTCGGCAGCGAGCTCTTTCTTGTCGTTTGCCTTTGGTATCTCTAGGATCAACAGATCGCTTTCGATTGTTTTGGCAAGATCAGCCTTACGATAATTGCGATATGTCAGGTACGCCAAAATAAGCACAGCTGGTATCCAAACGTACCATTGCAGCAAGAAATTGATTATTACCTGAATGACACCCATCTACTTTCAATTGTCTCACTTAGAGGTGAACTTGGCAACGTTCTCGAGAAAGGATATCTACTCGGCGAGTTGGTAGGTTGCTTTGGCAACACGTTTGAACTCCGGCTTGCTTTGGAGGTTCAACAAAATTGTGGTTTCTTTAACCTGACGACTCTTGAGAACGCGTTTGACGATTTCGTCACGATGAAGAGGTGTATCAGATTTACGAAGTACATCAGCGATGATGTCAGATACTGTACCTTTGCTGAATCCCCAACTGTCGAGGGCGTAGATACCACGACCGATCAATACGAAACGCTTGTCTTTGATTAGTTCGTTGTGAATTGCTTGAGTCGTAACGTCTTTGCGCTTGAAGCTGCTCTCTTTGATTGAACCAGCGATTTCAGAGAAGTGCATAGGTTTGCCGTTTTCAGCGAGAATGACGTAAATCTTGTCGCGAATATTCTTTGGGTTAACGGTTGGCCATTTGACGAGTCCCCAACTGTCTTTTAGGTGTGCAAGCAGTTTACTGACGCTTGCAAGCGCCCGGACATGTGAAGGGTGTTCGTATGACAATTGGTCATGAAGCTGTTCGATTGTAAGGGGTTCGCCGTGAGCTTTGATAGCCTTGACGATGGCGTCGACTTCACTTTTGATCTTTTTCTCGTCGCCGTATTCTCGGATACCAACAGAGTTAAAGTAGTCATCGTTCTCGCCCACTACAGTGAGTCCAGGTGCCAACTCAGCGATAAACGCCACGTGAGCGCGTTCGCGTTGGTCAGTCGTTTTGTCAAGCAAGCGGTCGGCTAGGTCTTGGACACGAGCAATGCGACCCATCTCTGTTAGGTTACGGATAAATACCTTTTCAAGCGAAGTAACAGATTCGATTTTGCCTTCTTCGCTGGCGATCTTGAGGCGGATAAGGATAGCTTTCTCTAGTTGGCGGACGCGTTCACGGGTAATACCAAGGAGCTCACCAATCTGTTCAAGTGTTTCGCGACGGTCATACAGGCCAAAACGACGTGTAATAATCTCGCGTTCACGCTCTTGATCGATAATAGATAAGACTTCATTCACACCTTTTTTCAGGTCAACGGTTGGTTCTGTATCTGTTTGTCCGCTCATTGTCGGTCTTTTCCTCTCAGCCTCACCACGGATGATTTATGTATATATGTATCTATGTCACATTATACAAGATTATATTTATAATGTCAACACATATACGTTATAAATTCATTATAGCATGAAATAGACACGCACTGTAAAGATATGTTGTGAGACTTTTTATATAAGCGGTTTGTGGTCTGATGTGGTAGTGCTCTCGCAGGTGCTGCCCCGCCTCGCGCCACCCGAAGCTACTACAAAGAGAGCTATAAATACTTATTTTTTACGAGAAGTGACGCGTTTTTTAGCAGGCGCTTTTTTGCGTGCGGTAGGTTTTTTTGTCGCTGTTCGTTTGGCAAAGCGACCCTTTTTGGCTGCTGGTGCTGCGGCGATCATTTCTTTGGCTTGATCATGTGTAATAGATTTTGGGGCCACGTCCTTTGGGATCTTGGCATTTTTAGTTCCATCGGTAATGTATGGACCGAAGCGACCGTTTAATACTTTGATGCCATCGCCAAAGTCGGTGATGTTTTTCTCGGCTTCAGCTTTTAGTTTGGCAGCATATAATTCTAACGCCTCTTCGAGCGTGATGGTGTGTGGGTCAAGTGGTTTAATGCTGATAAATAGCTTGTCAACCTGGATGTATGGACCAAAGCGACCAACGTTTGCCTTGATTGCGATCCCTTCCGCTGTTTCGCCAACGATGCGTGGTAACTGGAAGGCGTGCAGGGCTTGCTCAAGTGTGACAGTTTCTATTTTTGTGCCTGCTGGCATTGGTGCAAACTGTGGTTTGTCTTCTTTGTCGTCACCGCTCCCCAGTTGAAGCATAGGTCCAAAACGACCGAAACGCGCCAAGATTGGTTTGCCAGACTTGGGATCGATGCCGACTTCGCGAGCTTGAGCCACGTCTGAGCGTTTGATGTCGCCCGATTTTTCGATCAGCTCGTGAAATGGTGTATAGAATTCTTGAAGCATATCGTTACGGGCAAGCTTACCTTCTGCAATAAGGTCAAACTCTTGTTCTACATGGGCGGTAAAGTCGTAGTCGACCACCTGAGTAAAGTTGTTCGTCAAAAAGTCAGTCAAGACTTCTCCACCAGGAGTCGGTACTAGCTTGCCGCGATCAGAACCTGTTTTTTCTTGGACAATTTCGCGATTAACTTTGTCGCCTGTTAGGCTGAGGACGATTACGTCGCGTGGTGTGCCTTCGTCTTCGCCTTTTTCGGCATATCCGCGGACTTGGACGGTATTAATAATAGTGGCATAGGTCGAAGGGCGTCCAATGCCGAGATCTTCGAGCTTTTTGACGAGCGCGCCTTCGCTGTAACGCGCTGGTGGACGTGCAAAGACTTGACGAGCAGAGGCCGCCGCTAAATCTAGTGTGTCACCAGAGGCAACAGCAGGTAAAATTTCAGCGTCTTTTTTACTGCCACCGTAGACTTTCATGAAGCCGTCAAAGATAATCACTTCACCTTTGACTTCAAACACATCTGTTGAAGATGAGATTGTGATGGTGACGACCGTCTTTTCTAATTTTGCAGGCGCCATTTGGCTAGCGAGTGTGCGATTGCGTATCAGATTGTACAATTTTTGATCGTATTCGTTGCTAGTGGCGTGCTCGAGTGCCATGTTAGTTGGGCGAATCGCTTCGTGAGCTTCTTGGGCGCTGGCGCTTTTGGTTTTAAATGTGCGGACTTGGCTGTACTCTGGTCCAAACGTACTTTTAATATAATCAGTAGCAGCAGCGATGGCTTGGCCTGATAGAGTGACCGAGTCGGTACGCATATAAGTGATCTTACCCTCTTGGTATAATTTCTGAGCAGACGACATTGTGGCCTTTGCACTGAATCCCAGACGGCTGTTGGCGTCCTGCTGCAAGGTGCTGGTGGTAAACGGTGCACTAGGGTTACGGACACTAGGACTAGTGGTAACGTCGCTGACAGTAAAAGTTGCGCCGATGAGTGACTCCAAAAAGGTTTGCGCCTCTGGTTCAGTGTCGAAGCGTTGCGGCAGTTCGGCCTTCATTGTTTGACCTTTGACTACAAATTCGGCAGTGACTTTGAATTGAGCCGATCCAGCGAAGTCGTCGATTTCACGTTCGCGTTCAACGAGCAGTCGTACAGCTGGCGATTGAACACGTCCAGCTGATTTGCCGCCAGGTACTTTTTGCCAGACGACTGGCGAAAGTTCAAAACCAACAATCCGGTCCAATATCTGACGGGCTTGTTGAGCTTGAACGAGAGACATATCAACGGTACGAGGTTTTTTGATAGCCTCTGTAATTGCCCTTTCTGTAATTTCGTGAAAGACGATACGATTTGTCTTGCTAGGGTCAAGACCGAGTACTTCGCATAGGTGCCAGGCAATCGCCTCACCTTCGCGGTCTTCATCGGTTGCAAGCCAGACTGTTTCGGCTGCTTTGACTGCCTTTTTTAATTCGGCGACAGTCTTTTTCTTTTCGCTGTCAATTTCGTACGTCGTCTTGAAACCGTTATTAACTTCGATTGGTTCCCCGCCACCTTTGACCTTCTTGGCGATTGATCGGATGTGTCCGATACTAGATAACACTTTAAAATCACTGCCGAGATATTTCTCGATAGTTTTAGCTTTGGCTGGGGACTCGACGATGACTAGATTCTTCATATATTGCTTGTGTTTGTATAGTAGCTAAACACAGTGCGTTATTGTACGCAAGTGAATGTGATTTGTAAATCAGTATAACTAATATGTTAACGAATAATATAGTATGTCCAACTTAAGCGCGTAACTAAAAGCTGAAAATTAGCTGAGCAAGGGTCTGTCCTGTGCAAAGTGTTTCAGAGGGTATGAGCAGCTGTTATTTGAGGGTCCACTGGTTGCCACCGAGGGCACGAATGGTGCCAGCGATTTCCATCATACTGAGGGCTTGCAAGAACTCACTTGCCTCTGCTGAACATCCCTGCAGGAGTTGGTCGCCGTCACGAACGCCAGATTGAATGAGCTGGATGATTTTTGTTTCTAGCGGCGAATTGCCAAGAGCTAAAGATTGCTGCGATGTTAATAGGTCGGGTGCAATGACTTCGAGAACGTCTTGGGCTGATGTGATCGGCTGAGCGCCCTGTTTAATTAGGGCGTTACAGCCAGCAGACAACGGACTAGTGATGTTGCCAGGTACAGCGAACACTTCTCTGCCTTGATCCAGCGCATGATGAACAGTTGCCAGAGTGCCGCTTCGCGTTGCAGCTTCTGTGACGATGACAGCGTCCGACAGTCCGCTCACGATACGGTTACGCGCCAGGAACTGGAAATCACGCGCTAAGGTACCGGGCTCGTATTCGCTAATGATGGCACCGCCGCTTTTAATGATTTCATCTGCCAATCCTTTGTGGGTGGCAGGATAGATAGTGTCAACGCCGCATGCCAGTACAGCAATAGTAGTGCCACCCGCATCAAGGGCTGCTCTGTGTGCGATTCCGTCAATGCCGAGGGCGAGGCCGCTTATAATGACAACGCCCTTTTTGGCAAGGTCATAGGCTAACTGGTAGGTTACTTCCTTGCCGTACGCTGTTGGTTTGCGCGTGCCGACGATAGCGACAGTTGGACGACGTTCTGCGGATAGTTCGCCAATATAATGTAATGTTTTGGGCGTATGGGCAATAGTATCTATAATCTGTAAGTACTTATGCTTCTGAGGTGAAATACTATTGATTTTCATATGATTTGTGTCCAAAAGTATTGACATTACGTCAAATCCGTGCTAATATGGGCAACGATTGGTCAGATTGCGAGATTGACCAAACGCACCTTATACCCCCTATTCTAATAGTGGATTTGCCAATCGGCAAGTTCACAATGTTAGGTTATACGCAATGTGTTATCGAAGTAACTACCCTCCACTTAGATGACATTAAAGCATTGCGTGTATACTAATCCCTTTAACCAGCGGACGTCTGCGTATCATATGAGCGAGATCGTTGCGCTTGCCCCTCGGGTGGGTTAAAGGGTAAAATGGCGCCAAGTGATGCCCACCCTTACTTGGCGCCTTTTTGCTTTCTATGAGACAAAACCAAGGTTTTTTCTCGTCGCGCGGTGCGCCGGAGTAAATCCGTCGAGACCGGCTGCTCTTTTTCCTTGAAGTCCATAGGGACATGGTATTATTTTATGAGGTATGACACTCGTTTTTCTTATTTTGGCGACCGTTATTGGAAGTTTACTCTCGTTTGTTGGGGGTTTACTGTTATTACGTTCTAAAAAGCGGCGACAGCAAGCGTTGCTACTGACCTTACCATTCGGCGCTGGTGCATTACTGGCAGCAGCCTTTTTCGATTTGCTGCCAGAGTCGTTTGAATTGGGTGATCCAGCGGACATGTTGCTGTGGGCGCTGATTGGCTTTACGGCTTTTTTTATACTAGAGCGCCTAGCAAGTTGGTTTCATCACCATCACGACCACAAGGATACGTCTAGGAACGCCCCACAGCGCCAGCTGATTATTATTGGTGACATTTTGCATAACGCGATCGACGGGTTAGCGATTGGAGCAGCGTTTGTGGTGAGTCTTCCAACGGGTATAATCACCACGCTCGCGGTCAGTGCCCACGAGATTCCAAAAGAACTCGGGACATTTGCACTGCTATTATCACGTGGCTGGAAGGACAAGACAGTTCTGGTTGCTAATTTGCTAACAGCGCTTGCGACCGTTGCAGCAGCCGTGACTGTGTTCTTGTTGGGTACAGCTGGAGAGTTAAGTATTGGTCCGCTGTTGGCATTAACTGCTGGGTTCTTTATATATATCGCTGCCAGCGATATTATCCCTGATATTCACGAACAACCACGACGTATTGGGACGATTCAAGCCCTGACGCTTGTTGTTGGTATAGTGGTTGTCGGGGTCGTAATTACACTCCTGGGACACTAGAATTGAACGAGGCTGCCGTGAGAACACGGCAGCCTTCGCTCGACACACGTAGATGAAGTTCGCGACGGAGATCAGCTGAGCCTCGCGATGAGGCTCGCCAGCTCTTCGTCGGTGTAGCCCGAGAGCTCGGTAGGAATGCTGTAGGGGGAGTGCTTGAGGTCGAGCCCGTGTTTGTAGGACGTGATCTTCCAATACCTACGTACCAGCTTGCCGTCGGGCAGGATCGTCGTCCCCGCCTTGTCGTTCACGTTGAAGCCCTTGGTCTTCTCGAAGTACCGCGCTTTGCCGACGTACCACCACTTGATGGGTGTCGGGTGCTTGATGGTGACTTCGGTCAGAGGGCGTATGGCGACACGATCCCCAAAGGCGAGTTGTGTTGCCCTGGCGAGCAACTCCGAACGCTCGATCGTTTTGTTGTCCATCGGGTTTCCTTTGTTAAGGATCCGTGTGTCGAACTCCAATCTCGGAGAACGACGCACGGATCGAGTGGTCTTGCTCACGAAATTAAGTTCACTGTACAAGCATTCAGATCATTTGTCAATCTTAAGTATTACGTATGATGGCTTGTTGATTCAAGAAGACCACTGCAGAAGTCATTGACGCATTCGATTACTTTGGGGAGTACGGATGTGTACAGTTGGTTTGATTCGTCTTTGCTAAACTTGCTAAGAACGAAATCAACATCTCCCATTTTTTCTCGTAGGTCATTTGAGATACCGATGCGTATGCGGTGGTAGTCTGGTCCGACGTGGCTGTTGAGTGATTTGATACCGTTATTGCCTGCGTCGCTCCCCTGCTTTCGCGTGCGGATGGTTCCGAATGGAAGCGCTAAGTCATCATGGATGACTAACAGGTCATGCTCGGGCATAATACTGTAAAAATCAACTAGTTTGCGGGCGCTTTGGCCCGTTTCGTTATAGTAGGTTGTTGGCTTG
>CAZDKN010000037.1:0-6424 GCA_964506065.1 uncultured Saccharimonas sp. (SeqCode)
AATAAGTAATTCCATTGTTTTCCTTCGTGCGCTGCAATTTGTTTTAGCAGCGACTTACTTTTGTAGGTAGTCAATTAACGCGGTGCGTAAATCGCCTACTCCTTTAATAAATGAGTTCTTTGTTTGAGACTTTGGTGCAATTGCCTGGGTAAATCCAAGTTTTTTTGCTTCTTGCACACGCTTGTCAGCACCGATCGCAGAGCGAATCTCGCCACCAAGCCCTACTTCTCCAAACACCACAACCCCTGTGTCCAACTTTCGACCCGCAGCGGCGCTGGCAATAGCCATACAAATTGCCAGATCAGCTGCTTGATCACTCAGCCGTAGTCCCCCGACCACATTGATATAAATATCTTTGTCTGATAAATTCAACTTTGTTCGTCGTTCAAGGACTGCGATAAGCAGATTCAAACGATTCAAATCAAAACCCGAGGCTGTACGCTTAGGATAGCCGAAACTCGTCGGATTGACAAGCGCTTGGATCTCCACCAGTAGTGGGCGTGTGCCTTCAAGTGTCGCAAGCACCACTGACCCGTCGCTGTCTTGGCGTTCTGCCAGCAAAGCAGCTGACGGATTTTCGACAAGACGTAAACCTTCTTCATACATTTCAAAGATAGCTGCCTCACTCGTGGATCCGAAACGGTTCTTTGAAGCGCGAACAACTTTGAACCCGCCATAGCGATCACCTTCAAACTGTAATACGACGTCTACTAAATGTTCTAAAACTTTTGGACCAGCAATGCTGCCTTCTTTTGTCACATGACCGACTAGTACAACTGCTGCACCAGCTTCTTTGGCGGCACGAATGATTACGTTGCTGCTGTTCGTGATTTGACTGACAGTCCCCGGCGCCGAAGTAATCTCGTCGAGTGCCAACGTTTGAATCGAATCGATAATAACCAGCTTGTACGCTCCAGATCGAATCGTTGCGGCAATATCATCAGCACTCGTACTAGCGATAAAGTTCAGCTGTTCGCTTTTTTCAGCACCAAGTCGTTCGGCGCGCAACTTCACTTGACTAGCCGATTCCTCACCACTGGCATACAGAACTGGGATACCTTTTGCGACGTGTGCAGTGACCTGGAGAAGCAAAGTACTTTTCCCGATACCGGGTTGTCCTGCGATCAAAATAACTCCGCCAGGTAGAATGCCGCCACCTAGTACGTCGTCAAGGTCTTTAAAGCCCGTATCAAGCCGTTTGACGCTATCTTCGGCACTAATTGAACGCATTGTTTGTGGCGTCAGTACGCGACCTGAACTGGCTCCCCTTGCCACAGCTGATTTACCAGTACTAGCAGCAGCTTGCTCGACCAGAGTATTCCACTCTCCACAGTTTTCACACTTGCCAGTCCATTTGCCATAGCTAGCTCCACAGTTTTGACAGACAAATTGAGATTTAGATTTCGCCATTTATTCCCATTATAGCGTATCTAGCTACAAACTAGGTGCAGGCGCAAGTGTGCTATCAAGACTCTTGTTGAGATTGTTTGTACTGACAATAAGTTTATTGTACTGATTCACTTTATCGTTATATGCAGCTGTTTCAGCGTTGATATCAGCCCTGAGTGCATCTAATGCTTCAATTCGATCAAGCAGTACTTGGCGCTTTGCGTTATACGCATTGACTTCACTAGCACTCGTTCGGTCGACAGAATCCGCGCTATTCCTTAGCGCCTCAGCTTCAGCGCTGATTGCTACCGCTTCAGCGTTATATTGTGCGGACTTTGTATCAATCGATGTCTTTAGTAGCTTCATTGCGGCGGCTAAAGCTTCGGACTGTGCTTGCAGTTCGTCAAAGACCGCTTGGTAGTTGTCGTGGAGTTGCACAATAATATTGCGATCTGTGAAGTATTTTGCATAGTGAGCTTCTAGTTCGGCTCCTAAGTCCCGGTATTCAGTGGCTAATATGCTATGGAGTTCATTCTCGCGTTCGCCTGGCTGTGTACGTCCATAATACGCCATGCGTTCGTTTAGGCTAGGGTCATCGATGCGAGCAAACGCCGCTTCTAACAATTTACTAATAGTACGCTTTTTGTCGTCGTCCATCCTCTCCCATACAGCGTGTAGCATTTCGTGTGCAGATGTCACTTCTTCAACCCCATCAAGTTCAGAACCAGGCACATCGTAGACGTAAATCCTCTGCGCAGAGTAGCACCCTAGTATTGCACTACCTGGTTCTTGACGGGTGCAGTGGGTGTTAAATTCTGCCGACGTAGCTACGCTCGGAAGACTTGCATAAAAGTGAAACTTGCCTTGATCAGACATGCCAGAACGTTCTGTAATTGCCGCTATTTGTTCGGTCGGTTCGTATTGCCAGACATTTACTTGATCCAGTACGAATTGCCGATTAGCAATCACCCATCCAGTCGCAAGTAATACAACGGCGTTTACCGCTATACTGAGTACCGCCGCAATACTACTACGCTTCTTGTTCAACATTGACTGTTATTTCACCCTTTTGTGCGCTAACGATAAGAACTGTGCCTTTTTCATATTCTTCTGATAGTATACCATCGGCGATCTTATGTTCCAGCATGTCTTGGATCGCACGACGCAGCGGTCGAGCACCAAACTTTTCGTCATAGCCGTTATCGATCAACAGTCGCTTGGCTGATGGTTGAATAACGAGGTGAATACCTTTACGAATAAGCCGATCCTGTAGTTCGCTAATGAGATTGTCGAAAATCTTACCGATTTCTGTCCGAGTCAGCGCCCTAAACGTCACAATAGCGTCAAAGCGATTAATCAGCTCGGGACGCATCATTTTGCTAAGTGCTTCTTTGGTGGCCTCGGCGTTCTCGTTGTGAACTTCTTCAAGTTTTTTCTTGTCAGTCTGACTGGTTGCATGGAAACCAAGGCTCGACTCTTTCATCATACGATCTGCGCCAAGGTTACTCGTCAGGATAATAATCGTGTTACTAAAGTCTACTTTATGACCCTTCGCGTCAGTAAGCGCACCGTCCTCAAGGATCTGCAGCAACAAGTTGAAGACGTCCGAATGAGCCTTTTCGATTTCATCGAACAAGACAACGCTATATGGTTGGCGTTTTATCTTATCGGTTAACTGACCGCCATCCTCGTATCCTACGTACCCTGCAGGCGCTCCCAGCAAACGACTCGTGTTGTGTTGCTGGCCAAATTCACTCATATCAATCTTGATGAGCGAGTCCGTGCTACCAAACACTTCGCGCGCCAACACCTTAGCGAGCTCTGTTTTACCGACGCCAGTTGGCCCCATGAACACGAAAGATCCAATAGGTCGTTTATTACTGGCAACGCCGCTACGGCTTCGTCGAAGGCTACTCGCTACTTTAGTAACTGCCTCAGACTGACCAATCACAAACTTAGACAAATGCTTTTCTAGGTTTCGCAGCAATTTTGCTTCGGACTTTTGGACACGCTTTACTGGAATCCCTGTCATCGTCGCGATAGCGTGCGCAACATCGTCATCGGTGAGTACAATTGGGGTCTTTTTTTCGAATGCTTCGCGAGTCTCTTCCAGCCGAGATGTGATCTGGCTAATTCGTGTTTTGTAGAGTGCCGCTCGTTCATAGTCTTCGTTTGAAACAGCTTCTTCCATCTTTTCATTCAAGTTATTGAGTTGTTTGACAAAATCGCGTAGTTTGCTTGGCTTGCGACCCGATTTAACTCGCACCAGTGCTGCTGCTTCATCAATAACATCAATTGCTTTGTCGGGCATAAAACGTTCGCTAACATAACGATCTGCCATATACACAGCATCTTCAAGTACTTCGTCACTCATGCTCACGCCGTGATGCGCCTCGTAGTGACCACGAAGACCCTTCAAAATTGCAATTGTGTCAGTTATTTTTGGTTCTGGTACAACAATAGTTTGGAGTCGACGTTCAAGGGCTGTGTCTTTTTCAATGTGTTTACGGTACTCATCAAGTGTTGTCGCACCAATCAAGTGTAGTTCCCCACGTGCAAGCGCGGGTTTTAGCATATTGGCAGCATCAAGGGCACCTTCGGCCGCACCAGCACCAACAAGTAGGTGCAGTTCATCAATAAAAACAATGACGTTCTTTTGTTCTTGTAGTTCAGCCATGACTCGCTTTAAACGCTCTTCAAACTCGCCACGATACTTTGTTCCAGCAATCATACCAGCTAGATCAAGCTGTATGACACGTTTGTCGAGCAAATGGTCGGGCACGTCTTCGCGCACAATCCTCTGTGCAAGTCCTTCTACTATGGCAGTCTTACCTACGCCGGGCTCACCGATCAGGACGGGGTTGTTTTTGGTGCGACGACTAAGTATCGTGACCATACGCTCTTGCTCGGCGTCACGGCCGATAACGGGGTCGAGTTTGCCAGCCTTGGCATACGCAGTCAAATCAGAACCAAATGTTTCGAGTGCACCTTTGCGTGCGGGCTGTTTCTTGATTGTTGTTCCAGGACCACCCTCAACTTCTTGATACATATCGTTCTGACGATCAAAAAACTCTTCTAGTTCAGCGGTCAATTCACCCAAATCAACGTTCATATCACGAAGCAAAACGGTTGCTCTGGCATTTTTCTGACTAAGAATACTATAGAGAATATGTTCGGTACCCAAGTAGTCCTGATGAAATTCCTGAGCGATCTCCCAGCTCATCTTTAAAGTCAATTTGGCGGTCTCGCTCAGACCTTTAGCTCCGACAGTCATGACGGTTGTGAGGGGTACTAAATTCAATGCAACCTGAGCACGTTCAAGCGTCACACCAGCATCGGCCAATAGCTTTGCGCCAACCGATGAACCCTGTGCCAAAACCCCCAGTAGTAAATGCTCTGTCCCTACATAAGGACTGCCATAGCCCTGTGCTATCACATTGGCGTGATGCAAACTCGTCCGAGCATTATCGGTGAGATGAGATACAAATTCTGCGAAATCATCTGCCATAGTTCTATTATCTATCCTCCTGTAGCCGAGCGCAAGCGTAATATTCTGATGGTTATACACTTTCTCTATATCTAGTATAGCAAAATTAGCACTCGGGTCAAGCGAGTGCTAATTGATTTTTATAAACCCGTTATGAGCGATGCTGATTAATTTCGTCTTTGAGCTTTTGCGCCTCGCTACGGGCCGCCTCGGCGAAGTCTTCACCCCCTGATGCATAGATAATACCCCGAGATGAACTGATCATCATTCCCTGATTGCGCGAGTCTAGACCAGCCGCCATGATTGCCTCAACATCACCGCCTTGTGCGCCGACGCCAGGTACTAGAAACAACATGTCGCCAACAACCGCACGAATCTGTTTCATCTCATCTGGGTAGGTTGCCCCGACAACAAGCATGCAATTTCCGTTCGCGTTCCAAGAATCGGCCACTGCTTTGGCAACGTGCTGATAGAGCGGCTGACCATCTGACACTATATCTTGGAACTCGACAGCGCCAGGGTTAGATGTCCTACAAAGGATAATCGAACCCTTGTCAGATCGGCTCAAAAAAGGCTCTAACGCTTCTCTGCCTAAGTATGGGTGAAGGGTGATTGCATCCATACCAAGATAATCAAATGTAAACTCAACATAGCCGTTATTCGTGTTACCAATATCTGCACGTTTTGCGTCGAGTATGATTGGAACGTCTGGGTACGTATCATGCAAATAGTCAGCAGTTTGTTTCAATTGTCGTATACCGTCCTCACCGAGCGCTTCGTAAAAAGCACTGTTCGGTTTGTACGCACATACAAGGTCAGCCGTTGCGTCAATAATCGCCTTGTTAAATGCGAACAATGGATCGGCACCCGCTTTAATGTGAACAGGTAGTTTGTCGTAGTCAGCATCCAGACCAACACATAATAATGAGTTATTTTTGGTCATCGCCTCGCGTACTTTTTGATCAAACATCGTGTTGTTTATCGTAGCCTGAAATCAGCAATGATGCAACTGGCTGCAATTAGTTTGTTGATTCTTCAACAGCGTCGAGTAGGCTGTCTTCGATGTCTTTCTTTGGTGCTGGCGCGACAGGTTTTGAAGGAGTCGCTTGTTCGATGTCTAGTTCGTATCCAGTCAAACGGCTCGCAAGACGCACGTTTTGACCTGCACGACCAATCGCAATTGACTGTTGGTCTTCGTTAACATAGACCGTCGCACGTTTGTCTTTTTCGTTAATCACAACTTTTGAGACTTCGGCAGGACTAAGTGCGTTTTTGATAAATTGCTCTTTGTTGTCGTCAAACGTAATGATGTCGATCTTTTCCATGTCGCCAATTTCGTTCATGACAGCTTGGACGCGTGTCCCATGACCGCCAACAAACGTTCCAACAGGATCAACACCAGGAACAGTACTTGCAACAGCAAGCTTCGTGCGACGACCTGCCTCGCGAGCGATGGCTTTAATCTCGACAGCACCTGTCTCAAGTTCTGGTACTTCTTGACGGAACAAGAATTCTACAAACTGTTCGTTGCCTCGGCTCAAAATCAAC